>JAEWLI010000086.1 GCA_023393375.1 Bacteroidota bacterium | reverse complement strand
GGAATGGCCAAACCGGGACAGGTTTTTTCTTGACCCCGGACATATGTCGCCTATGATGTACTCTATACTAACGCTCTGCGGAAAATATTCTATTGATGAACTAAAGAATTTCAGGCAATGGGGGAGTGCTACACCAGGCCATCCTGAAATTGATGTTGAAAAAGGTGTTGAAAATACCAGTGGACCATTAGGGCAAGGTCATGTAAATGCAGTGGGTGCTGCCATTACAGAAAGATTTTTGGCCGCACGATTTGGAGAATGGATGTCTCACAAAACCTATACCTTTATTTCTGACGGTGGTGTTCAGGAAGAAGTATCACAGGGAGCGGGAAGAATTGCTGGATTTCTTGGTCTGAGCAATCTGATCATGTTTTATGATTCAAATGATATCCAGTTGTCAAGTGAAACAAAGGAAGTAACCTGTGAAGATACTGCCAAAAAATATGAAGCTTGGGGGTGGAAAGTAACTACTATTGAAGGCAATAACCCAGATGCCATCAGAAAAGCATTAAAAGATGCCCAGTCAGAAACTGAAAAACCTACGCTCATTATAGGCAAGACAATCATGGGCAAAGGGGCTTTGGCTGAATCAGGTGAAAGTTTCGAGAGAAAAACATCTACACATGGTATGCCATTGTCTGAAGCAGGTGCTTCTTTTAAAAAATCTATTGAGAATTTGGGTGGTAATCCAGAAGATCCTTTTGTGATCTTCCCTGAAGTAGCTGATTATTATGCGAAAGTGTTGGAAGAGAAAACAGCTTACGCAAAGAAGAAAAAAGAAGAACAACAAAAGTGGGAAAAACAAAACGGTGAACTGGCTGAAAAATGGCGCCTTTTCTGGTCAGGAAAGACACCAGAAATTGATTATAGCAAAATTGCCCAGAAAGAAAACATTGCTACCAGGGCAGCATCAGGTACTGTATTGGCCTATTATGCCAAAGCAGTAGAAAATATGATTGTCTCATCAGCAGACCTTTCGAACAGTGATAAAACTGATGGCTTTCTGAAGAACACCAAACCTTTTTCTAAAGGCGATTTCACTGGTGCATTTTTGCAAGCAGGGGTAAGTGAATTGACTATGGCTGCCATTGCAAATGGTATGGCTATTCATGGTGGTGTAATTCCGGTTTGTGCAACCTTTTTTGTGTTTTCTGATTATATGAAACCTGCGGTTAGATTGGCGGCACTTATGCAACTACCTGTAAAATACGTTTGGACTCACGATGCATTTCGTGTGGGTGAAGATGGGCCTACACATCAACCAATCGAACAGGAAGCACAGTTACGCTTACTTGAACAATTGAAAAACCACACCGGAGAAAGAAGCTTATTGGCATTACGTCCTGCAGATGCATTGGAAACTAATGTAGCATGGAAAATGGCTTTGGAAAACACCCAACGTCCTACCGGTTTGATCCTCTCAAGGCAAAATATCAATGATTTGCCTGTTAAAGGTAATTCGTCACGATATGAAAATGCCCTAGAAGCTGAAAAAGGAGCATATGTGGTACAACCGGTGGAAGGGAAACCTGATATAGTGTTAGTTGCCAATGGTTCAGAAGTCAGTACCTTGATCGAAGGGGCTAAATTGATGAAGGAGAAAAAAGGCATGAAAGTACAAGTAGTATCGGCTATTTCAGAAGGTCTATTCCGCGATCAGGCAGAAGATTATCAAAAATCTGTAATACCTTCAGGTGTTCCGGTGTTTGGATTGACTGCCGGTTTACCAGTTACCCTTATGGGTTTAGTTGGGCCAAGAGGAAGGGTTCATGGACTCGATCATTTTGGATATTCTGCCCCATACAAAGTGCTTGATACCAAATTTGGTTTTACAGCTGAACATGTCTTTGATGCTGTTGCTTTTTATCTGGAACAATACAATCACCAGGTAATATAAATGATGTTACAGGTGGATTTAATTATTAAATCCACCTGATTATTTTTATCCTAACCATTAATGACTATGATAAAGCACATTGTACTGTGGAAGCTAAAAGAAAATGCTGAGGGGAAATCAAAGAAAGAAAATGCCTTACAAATCAAAAAAATCCTTGAAGACTTAAAAAATGTGATCCCTCAAATCACAGAATTAGAAGTAGGTATAAATTTTAACGATAGTACAGCTGCATATGATGTGGCGTTATATTCGATTTTTCAAACTGTCAAAGATCTCGACACCTATCAAAATCACCCTGACCATGTAAAAGCTGCTGATGTTATTGGAAAACTCAGAGAAGAACGCGTGGTGGTCGATTACGAGGTCTAATTAAACATAAATAGTATACTTTGAAACTCGGGATCTGGATTTCAGCCTTTAGGTTACGAACCCTTCCTCTTGCATTGTCCTGTATTGCTCTGGGTGGGTTTATGGCTGTATTTTATGATGTCTTCAGGTGGAATGTTTTTTTGCTCACCAATTGGGTGGCGATATTACTGCAAGTACTTTCCAACCTTGCCAACGATTATGGAGATAGCAAACATGGAGCCGATAATCTCAACAGAAAGGGTCCGGCCCGGGCAGTTCAGGCAGGTTTAATCTCAGGTTCAGCTATGAAGAAAGCACTGGTGATAATGGTGATTCTCACTTTTGTCAGTGGAATAGCTTTGCTATTGGTCTCATTTGGGTGGGGAACAAATTTCCTGATATTTCTTGGATTGGGGCTTTTGTCAATTGCCGCAGCTATTGCCTATACCAATGGCAAGCGACCATATGGTTACTCAGGATTGGGTGATATTTCTGTGATGATATTTTTTGGAATTATAGGTGTGCTGGGTTCACTATATCTATACCAACAACAGGTCCATTTACCAGATATATTTCCGGCACTCAGTTGTGGTTTTTTTGCCACAGCTGTACTGAACCTAAATAACACCAGAGACATCAATTCCGATAAATTGGCTGGAAAAAATACCATACCGGTTAGATTGGGCAGGACAAATGCGGTTTATTATCATTGGGCCCTATTATTATCCGGTTTTGTATGCGCGTTGATATTTGCCATTATTTACTTCCACCATATTTACCAATACCTGTTTTTATTAGCTTTGCCATTATTTATAATCAATGCAAGGGCTGTTTATGTCTATAAAGATGAAATTCAACTTGATCCCTACCTGAAACAGTTGGTCCTTTCAACTTTGGTGTTTGTTTTACTTTTTGGATCAGGATTGATATTATACTGATTTATTGTCAGGAATAAACTTTTTTGAAAATAATTCCGTTATTGGGGAGGATTCTCCTATACACCCTTTTCGGGTGCCTTGCATGATTTGTTTGGTTGGGATTATTACATTAAATTTGGACTTTGTCATTAAAACAGGTTATCGCATTGAGCCTAAAGAAAAACATCAACATTAGCTGCCAATACTGTGGAACCAGATCCCACTCCTTATTCTCAGAACTAACCGATAAAGATCTGGCTAATATTGGACATGGTAAGACTTGCATTAAATACAAAAAGGGTCAAACTTTATTTTATGAAGGCACGCGCCCTATGGGTATATTTTGTATTAATTCAGGTAAAGTAAAAGTGTATAAAATGAGTTCGGAAGGAAAAGAGCAGATTCTTACCCTTTCAAAACCTGGTGATTTCCTGGGATACAGGGCATTGATCAGTGAAGAATTTTATAACGCTTCTGCTACTGTAATTGAGGAAGCAGCTATTTGTTATATACCAAAATCAAATTTTCTCGAAATCCTAAACAACAATCCTTCGTTTTTTCAAAAGCTGATGAAAGCGGTATGCCATGAACTAGGATTAATGGAACAACAACTGGTAACCATTGCCCAAAAATCAGTGAGAGAAAGATTAGCTACTACTTTGCTCATGCTGAAGGAAACCTATGGTATGGAAGGCTCGGAGAGCACTCTCATTGATATTGCCTTATCCAGGGAAGATCTAGCCAATATTATTGGTACAGCTACTGAAACGGTTATCAGGTTATTATCAGAATTTAAAAACGATCAGCTGATATCACTTGAAGGTAAGAAGATTAAAGTTATGAACCCTCATGGATTGATGAAAGAGGCTGATCTTTATAGTTTTTGATCCAATAAATACAAACACTGAAAATCCATTCATCGATAATTTATTTTCATTTTCTGCACTAAATAGTCTTATATCCTATATTCCATTATTTAGAGAGCTCTATTGTTCAGTGAGTAATAAGGATTTGTTCTCATGATAATAATCATATATTTCGCTGATAGCAATCATTACCAAATTTTGCTTTTTAGGTCTATTTTTGTTATTATTAAGTATTAATGTAACGGTTTTTTATTAGTCATTATAATACTTAAAAAGCAATGAAAAAAATATTGGTACCCACAGATTTTTCTGCTCAGGCAGAGTTTGCTCTGGATCTGGCTCTGGAAATTTCCAAAAAGTCGGATAGTGAAATTATTTTGCTCCATGTGCTGGACATTCCTGGTGGGGCTGCTTTTGCTCCAGGTACTTCAAGTTTCGATGCAATGGGGGCACCCGGATATGCGAATCATATGGATAACATTTATGTGGTTCAATTACATGATACATCCAAGCAAAAGTTGGAAGACAAATTAAATGAACCCAGATTTGCCAATACCAATATCCGATATAAGCTGCAAATGGGAAACCCATACCATGGGATTTCTGAAGAAATTTCAGGAAATAATGTGGATCTGGTAATCATGGGCACAACCGGCACCAGTGGTGTACAGGAGTTTTTGATTGGTTCAAATACAGAAAAAGTTGTTCGTCTGGCAAAATGCCCTGTATTGACAGTAAAAGATAAAGTGACGGCCGAAAATATAAAAAATATAGTTTTTGCATCTGATTTTAAAGAGGATCAAAAAGTGGTGACAAATGAGCTGGTAAAACTCCAGTCGCTATTCGATGCTACCATACATTTGGTTAAGATTAATACACCTGGAAATTTTGAACCAACCAGACATATCAAAAAACAGATTGAAGATTTTGCAGAGGCTAATAAGCTAAAGAATTATTCTGTAAATATTTATTGCGATTCACTGGAAGAAGAAGGAATTATATATTTTGCTGAAGACATAAACGCTGATTTGATTGCATTGTCCACTCATGGAAGGACAGGGATTATGCATTTGTTAAGTGGGAGTATAGCTGAAGATGTGGTAAACCATTCGAAACGTCCGGTATGGACATTTAGATTAAAGTAAGTAGGGCATGGGAAAAATATTGGTTGCGCTAGATGACCATTCAACATTTGTAAAAGACCTGATCACAACAGCCAAAGAGTTGTTTGCCAATTGGAAAAACAATCTTTATGTGGGTTTGCTGGTCAAAGACCTCAGTTACGCAACTAAGGTGTCAGGGTATTTTCAAAAAGTTGGGCTGGAAGATTACAACCCTTATGAACAAGATGAATTATTAAGCGAGGAAGACCAAAAAAAGGCAGAACTGATTGCCAATTTTATCAAACCTTCCAAACTATTGGGTATTCGCCATGAAATTCATAATGATTTCAAAATGACGGCTTATGAATTGGTAAAACAAAGCATGTATGCTGATTTATTAATTGTAAGTTATCAGATCTTTTATAACCATGCCACCAATAAGGCAGACACTTCCTTATTATTTCACGTATTAAAAGAAAGTAAGTGCCCGGTACTTATATTGCCTTCAAATATTACGAGTATCGATAATATTATTTTTACATACGATGGAAAAGAATCATCGGTGTTTGCTATTAAAGCTTTCTCAAGTTTATTTTCTGATGCAACCAAAGATAAAATCACGTCTATCTTAACAGTCACACCTTCCTTAGAGGAAGAAATAAAAAATGAAAAATTTCTGCTCGATCTCGTAAAGCAGCACTATAATAACGTAGGCGTGCAATTGCTGGAAGGTACCAGCATTGCTTCAGAGATAATCAGATTTGCCGAGTCAGTAGAAAACCCGCTGGTGGTAATGGGAGCTTATGGCCGTAATGTAATTTCCAACCTCCTTATTCCAAGTGTTGCCAGGGATATCATCGAACGGCGGTGTCTGCCATTATTTATTGCACACCGTTAATCCCTATATTATTTTCCTAATTTTTCTTCCAATTTATTGAAGAATGAAAGGAAAAGGTTCATATCATCTTTATTAATTACCGATAACCGTTCGAGCATTCTGTTGTACAAATTAGGATTATTTTCAATGCCGGTTTTCTGTAATATGGCCTCAGCTTTTTTTCTAAGTAAAGCCCAATCCTGTTCCTCAATTTTATTGGCAATTTCCTTTTTTGCGGAAATCCGCAATGGTGAAAACAGGTAAGCATAGATCATGACTGCCTGGCTCAAGTTTAATGAAGGATATGATTCCTCCAAGGGGATTGAGGAGGCAATGGTACATATTTGTAGCTCTTCATTGGTCAACCCACTTTCTTCACGGCCAAATACAATTCCCAATGACCCTATAGTTCCTTTTTTATTTCTAATGAGTTCCGGAATATCATCACTATTATGATAATCAAATTTAACAGATCTTTTTTTTGCAGTAGTACCAATGCTGAAATCAAGGTCTTCCAAAGCACTTGCTAGATCCTTATATACTTTCGAGCCTTCCAAAACATCCTGGGCACCGTGTGCCAACATCCTTGCTTTTACATGTAAATAATCACAGGGATTCACCAACCTTAGTGATGTGAATCCCATAGTTTTTAATGCTCTGGCACTGGCACCAATATTTTCAGGTACTGCCGGCTCTACCAGAATATAATGAATTTCCATAAATATCCCTCTTGGATCTTGGTGTTAGATAAACCTTAATAATGTTTAATTTAATCTTTTGGATTTT
This sequence comes from Bacteroidota bacterium, assembly GCA_023393375.1. GTDB lineage: Bacteria > Bacteroidota > Bacteroidia > Cytophagales > Cyclobacteriaceae > JAEWLI01. The sequence goes on along the minus strand of JAEWLI010000086.1, from coordinate 10,388 downwards.
TTCTTTTTGGATGAGTGGTATCAGCATCATCTTCAACCATACTCATCATTTGTATTGGGGCTCGTTTATTTACCAGTTCCGATAAATAGGTAAAATTCCTATAGTCATCATTTGAAATTTCGGGTGTTCCAAAAACTTCACTGATAATGGCACTTTCAATCTCTTCCTCAGATTGAGGCTGTCCGGAAGCATTTTCTGCATCTTTTTTCAAAGATAATAAAGCTTGTAATTTTTTGTTGATAAGCATGATAGAAAAGTTTAAGTGGCTAAAACCATAAATCTAAGAGATTATAACAAATTTTACAATGCTAAAGCACAATTAATCACAATAAAAATACAGTTTCTGTACACGAAATATTTTATTAAACCAACTTTTCATCAAGGAGATGCTTCCATCGCACGAAACCGTTTATATAATCAGAATTCACATCCTTATGATTGATCGCGCAGAAAAGGAGGTCGTCATCAAGGTGATGATGCCTGTATGAGGATTTATACTTATCCCTGCCGGTATTCCTGATGAAGTTGATGACATTTTCAATGCGTTTGTACTTCATCTCAATTGAGGATTCATTTCGAGCTATACTCCATATATAGGTTGCATGAGAATTCAATAACTCCCAGCAAAAATGATCCATGGACTCACCTCTAATTAAAAACAAAAACCCGAAATTGGGATAGAGGGTAAATTTTAATTTTTCACCTTCATACTGCTTTTTTCCAGCAAGATATTCCAGTTGCTTCCAATTTCTCACCTTTTTTATACTGATAAGGGCATTAAGTATTTCGTTCTCATCCTGATGAAAAACATTTCCGGTGGAACCTTCTTCAACTAAAGTATCAAAAATTTCATCCGAAGTAAACAGGCTTTTATCTATGGTTTTGACAGTTGGTTTGGTAATATCCAATGTCCTTGATATTTTAATGCTTTCTATCAATCTTTCATCTATCTGGTCAATTTGTGGTGAATAAGCTGAAATATCTGTCACTTGATTGTCAACGATTTTAATGACCGCATCAACCCTGATTTTTTTCGATTTTAATGCTTTGGCAAAAAAGCTTTTTATATGATCATATTCTGCAAGCAAACAATCATTCACAACAGAAATTTCTATTTGAGTATTGATCTCTTCAACATGTCTTTTGAAACAAATATATCCGGGTCGGAAAGTAATTTCTTTGAAATAGACTTCAAAATGTTTTTTTAATGTACGATTAACATCTTTCAAAGCATTTAACTGTTCATGTACCACTATTTCACCATAGTTTTCCGGATTCTCATGAAACCGGGGTATAACCTTCTTTTGATAATAATAAATAGCTGTTTTTATGGTTTGGACATCCCGTAAATTCATAAAAGTTAATTGCCGAACGGGTAATTTAGGTTTTTGTAACTCGAATGCTGATATATCTTCATCCCGGGGGAAATAATCGCTCACCTCAGCAATCAGATTACATGAAATGGAATCATAACTCACCTGTCTTAATTTCCAATATACAAAACCAAATGGCTGATCGAGTAGGGTTTGGGGTAAATTACTTTGGCCGAAATCAATACAGAGATTAGGATTAAAAAATATTTTCCCTGGTGTCAGTTTAATTACAACAAACTTTCCGGACATAGATGTAAAAATTAATCCATTAAAATTAATCCATTAAAATTAATGGATTTTCGGGTATTACCTAAGTCCTGAAAGAAAGAATATGAAGAAAGGGGGGGAACTCTGAGCAAATATTATCAAAAAATATCTTACATTTATCTCTAGCATCAGAAAAAATAGTTCCCTTAACCTTATTCTGCTATGATGGTTATTAGTCAAAAACATTGCCAACCTAATTTAATGCCAAAGAAGGCTCTCACAGGGGGCAGAACCTTATTTTATGTAGAATTTTATTCACTAATGGGGAAAAAATCACACAACATTGGGAATTAGTTTAATAAAAAGCGCAAGTTTTAGCCATGCTTAGTCTCTAATCATATATAACAAAAAAATAAAGAGATATGAAAAAATTAGTAGTTTTATCGTTATTAGTGGTTTTATTCACTATTCATTATGCAGAAGCTCAAAGACCAAACCGGCCTAGAGGAGGAAATTTTGGTAATTGTGTAATCCCCGGACTTACTGATTCACAAAAAGAAATAATAGATGCTTCCCGACTTGCCCATACAAAATATGCACTTGATATGAGAAACAGAATTGCAGAAAAAGAAGCAGCTTTGAGAGTGGTAACACAAAGTGACAAACCAGATCAGAAAAAAGCGGATGATCTTTTGGATGAAATTTATGCCCTAAGATTACAATTGGCAAAAAGCAGAACAAGCCACCAAATGGAGGTGAGGGAACAGTTAAATGATGAACAAAAGGTTTATTTTGACTCACGCAATAGAAATGCAGGAAGCCTTAACAGAAATAATGCCTTTCCCGGATGTCTTAATGGTGCAAGTCGCAGTGGGTTTCAGGGAAGAGGTGGCATGAACAGGTTTAATTAATAGTAAATTAAAACAGGCGACATTATTGCTTACTTTGCATGGTGGAAGATCTTCAAGGTGAAATATTGGTAGAAGAACTAAAAAGTGGCAATCAGAATGCTTTCAAAAAGTTAGTAGATGATTATCAGAAAAAAGTTTTTAATACCAGTATTTCATTTGTACTCAATCCTGAGGATGCTGAGGATGTTACTCAGGAGGTATTTGTTGAAGTGTACAGAGCCATTGGTAGGTTTAGGGAAGATGCCAGCCTTAGTACATGGATATACAGGATAGCTGTAAATAAATCCCTGGAGTGTATTCGCAAGAAAAAAGTGAAAAAGCGATTTGCCATGATTACAAGTTTATTTGGAAAAGACCAACAAGAGAACATACAGGTGCCTGATTTAAGACACCCCGGTGTGATCCTGGAGGATAAAGAAAAAGCAAGGATTCTTTTCCAGGCAATTGATAAACTGGCCCCAAATCAAAAAGTGGCATTTGTATTACATAACATTGAAGGATTGAGTTATCAGGAAATTGCGGATGTACAACAATCTACCTTGTCGTCGGTAGAATCATTGATATTTAGGGCCAAAACAAAACTGAGAAAGGAACTACATGATTATTATAAAAATAATGAATAGAAAGGTTTGGTTTCAAAAATCGTAAAAGATGAAAGATACTGAAGATATTAATAAAAAAGTGGAAGAAACACTGGATGTGTTGGGAAGGATCAAGAAAGCAGATCCAACACCGTTCTTCTATACCCGCCTGATGAGTAGAATTGATCAGTCAGGCAGGGAGAATGCAAGACCTGTATTTAAATTACAATATGCTTTCTATGGTCTTGTATTATTACTGGCAGTCAATGTGTATTCCATGTTTGAAGTAAACAAGCGTCAACCGCTTTATGAACCTTCTATGGAATCTTTTATTGAAAACTACCAGCTTGAAGTAAGTAATATTTATACGTTTGCTGAAAATGAATTCTGATAAAAAAATAAAAACCCTGTGGGCGATAATTGCTGTATTGGTCATACTGAATCTCATTACGCTTGGTAATATGTGGTTTATGGATCCACCAACCGAGGTTAGTAATGAAATGATGCCCCGTTCAAACAGACAAGGCAACTTTATTGAATCCAGACTGGGATTTGATGAAGCACAGGCCGATAAATATCAGGAATTAAGACACACTTATTTCGAACAAGTGAGAACTTACTATGAGGAAATCAGAAATCAAAAAGAAGCATTATATACGAGTTTGAAAAGAAATGACCCATCGGGAGTTGATGAAATTACTCAGAATATCGGTAGGTTACATGCTCAGATCGAATTGCTAACCTTTGAGCACTTCTCTGAAGTCAGACAAATTGGTACTGAAGAACAGCAACTCAGGTTTGACTCACTCATGAACAGAATGGTAGATCGGGCAGTGCAACCTTTTCCACGACAAGGAAACAATCCACGTGAAAGACGTCATCGATTTAGACAATAAATATGGGGTTTTAAATAAGGTTTAAACCTATACCAAAATTCATAAATCACATTAACTTTGCCCTCATTTTATAAAAGGAAGGGGGCAGAAGTGAGTGACAATACCAAAGGGATACTTTATGCTATTACCACAGCTGTATTATGGGGATTTCTTGCCATTGCTTTAAAAATTGCCCTTGCTAAAATCGACGCTTTTACCATCGTCTGGTTTCGCTTTTCCCTCTCTTTTTTAGTATTGGCATTGTTCTTTGTTTTTAAAAACAGAAGACGACTTTCAATCCTTTTTAAACCACCTTATCCACTTATCGTTGCCGCGCTTTTTTTAGGGGTGAATTACGTGGGATTCCTATTAGGATTAAAATATTCTTCCCCCAACAGCGCACAGGTATTTATGCAAATCGGGCCTGTAATTTTAGTATTTGTCGGGGTATTTATTTTCAGGGAGAAAATCAACAGAAGGCAAATATTGGGATTGGTCATCACACTTATCGGTTTGTTTTTATTTTACAGTAAACAGATTTCGATGATAACCAGTAGCGACTTATTCAATATCGGTATGATGTGGGTGTTTGTCGGTGCCGTAGCTTGGGTAGTGTATGCCGCGATTCAGAAAAAACTGGTGACCAAATTTCCCCCTCAACAGTTAAATCTATTACTGTATGGATTACCAGCATTACTTTATACGCCAATATCTTCTCCAGGTAGCCTTAGTAATATACCAATTATTTATCTTGGGGCATTGATTTTTGCTGCATTCAATACCCTTTTTGCTTATGGTGCTTTTGCAGAAGCATTAAAATACACTGAAGCTAATAAAGTAAGTGTGATCCTTATTTGTAACCCAATCATCACCATCATAATCATGTGGATACTAAATCATTATGAGCTTTCATGGCTGGATAAAGATCCGATTTCACCTGCATCTTTTTTATATGCATTATTGGTATTGGCCGGCGCGGCTATGGCAGTTTTCAAAAAACCTACGAGAAGGAATGTGGAAAGTGTAAAAGTAATCCCGTCACCATGAGAATAGTTTATAATAAATCAATATTGAGAAGTTATTTGCATAAAGGAGAATGAATTACGGGCACCTCCTGTTTTCCGCACTTTATTTAAATAAGCATTCATACATTAACAGCTATTGGGATTGGAAGTTGAATTGGGTGTTGGAAGCAAAATTTTTTAGAGAACCTTTATTTTAAGGTGACAAGCTATTTTTATTGGTCTAACCAGCTTAATATTCGACCCTTCCTGGGATCGATATTATCTACGGACATTTTACTATAAACATATGAACCCGTCCGGGTTCAGCCTTAGAGTAAAAAAATGAACATATTGACAGCTATATTTTGAACGGAATAATGTCTTTGAACCTGAATGGTTCACATGTTTATAGCAGAAGGTTCCCCAAAAGAATCCGACCACAAGTGGGTCGTACAATTGATGAAAATGCTACATATATTCAAAATTAAATGTTGGAACATGAAAACAGGATTACGAAAAACGTAAAATATGATCCCTTAACTCTAAATAGTAACAATTCGCAAATCGGCATGCAGAAGTGTTTACACATAAGAGAATGAATTACGGGTGCAAACTGGCACTAGCCCCGATTAGATAGCCTCTTCAGATTTTGCTAATACAATGCCTGATATGTTTTCCTGACCGAATAGGCAATCTCCTTCAGTTCTTCTTCCGAAAGTTGCAGTTTGGGCTTGTTGAAATTAATATCTTCCATCGTATTGAGTGGAATCAGGTGGATATGCGCGTGGGGTATTTCTAAACCGACTATTGCTATTCCGATCCTTTGACAGGCAATAGACTTCTCAAGGGCATTCGCTACTTTTTTGGCAAACAGGTTCAGATCAATAAATTCATTATCGTTTAGATCGAAATAATAATCGACTTCCCTTTTGGGAACTACCAATACATGTCCCCTGGCAATTGGATTGATGTCAAGAAATGCAATCTGAGCCTCATCTTCAGCAACAATATATGCCGGGATTTCTCTTTTAATGATTTTTGAAAATATGCTGGACATACTTAAATTAAACTTATATCAAGGATTTCAAATTCCATTTTTCCTGCTGGCGCATTTACCACAGCCACATCGCCTTTCTTTTTTCCAAGCAATCCCTGGCCAATAGGTGATCCAATTGATATTCTGCCAGTTTTAAGATCCGCTTCTTCTTCTGACACCAGCGTATAAGTAAATGCAGCACCATTTTTCTTGTTTTTGATCTTAACCTTGGACAAAATAGAAACTTTTGAGGTATCTACTTTGGTTTCATCCAATACCCTGGCGTTGGAAAGCACTTCCTCCAGTTTAGCTATTTTCAATTCCAATAGACCCTGAGCATCCTTAGCTGCGTCATACTCGGCATTTTCACTTAAATCACCTTTATCACGGGCTTCAGCAATCTGACGTGCAATATCTGCCCTACCTTTTGTTTTTAATTCATTAAGCTCATCCCAAAGCTTTTTTAACCCGTCTTCCGTGTAATAAGCGAATTTTGACATATTGTTAATTTGTTTAAACCCAATAAAATAAAAGAACGGCCTCTAAAAGAAACCGTTGCTTTTTGAAAATAAAATATTTAATGTGAATATCCTAAAATATATTTAATTTACCAACTCCGAATGATTTAAAAATGTTTAGTGTCAAATGGTAAAAAAACGTCAAATACAAATTCAAATTTACATAAATTCACTTGAATACCAATGCAATTTTAGGATTTTTAAACAACATCGATACGAATAACTGAAGTTAAATAAATTTCCTTATCAGGTATACTTCCGAATGTGATTCACCATCTCCACCATTTGATCTTCTGATAAAGCGACCCGTTGTTCACTATCTATCACTTTCTGTTTTTCCAATTCCATAAACCAATCTCCGGGAGAAGGCAGGTCATTAGTGACCCTGGGGATAAGATGCAAATGGAGGTGGGGAACCGTTTGCCCGGCAGCTATACCATTCTGAATGGTCCAGTCGAACGCCTCAGCTTTAAATGCTTTCATCAATATTTTCACTGTCCGAACACTGAATTCCATTAGTTCTCCCATTACTTTACCAGGAAGATCCAGAAGGCTGTTATAGTGTTGTTGAGGTATGATTAAGGAATGGCCCGGCAATATGGGCTTTTTGTTGTAAATAGCTAAAAAGTTTTTTGATGCAACAAAACTATATTGCCTGATTTCCGGATGGCAAAAAGGGCATTCAGCATTCATGTTTTTTAATTATAAAATGGTCGGTAAAAATAGTAAAATTTACTAAACCTGGATATCGGTATTATCATCTTGTATCAGTGATGTTTTAATTAGAAAATAAAATTGAACAGCGAAACTTTATACAATTAAATATTAAATTTGTGGCCGCATAGAATTAAGCAATTTTTGGTATAAAAAAATATTCTAATCATGGAAGATGTTTATGGAAATTTAATCTCACAGCAAGCAATAGCAAACGATAAAAAAATCCTTTTGTTGGTAATGGATGGTTTGGGTGATTGCGACAATAATGGCAGAGGGACTGCATTGGAGATAGCTAAAACCCCCAATATGGACGCTTTGGCTAAAAGGAGTGCTCTCGGCTTAAGTGTGCCAGTAGCTACTGCCATTACCCCTGGAAGCGGCCCTGGTCATTTAGGTTTATTTGGATATGATCCATTGTACTATCAAATAGGACGTGGTGCATTGAGTGCCCTGGGTATCGAATTTGAGTTGAAAGGAGGAGATGTAGCTGCCCGGTTAAATTTTTGTACCCTTGATAAAGATGGCAATATTACCGACCGTCGTGCTGGAAGAATCTCTACTGAAGAAAATCAGCGGGTATTGAAAAAGGTCAAAGAGAACCTGAAAAGTCCTCAAGGTGTAGAGGTGTTTTTTGAAACAGAATCTGAACACAGGGCATTGATGGTATTACGTGGTGCAGGTTTGGATGATCATGTTGGCGATACCGATCCTCAACAAGTAGGGGTGAAGCCATTGGATCCTTCCAGAGGCGAATACTCAGGATCTAAAACAGCAAAAATGGCCAAGGAAATTCTGGATCAGGTACAACAGATTTTGAAAGATGAACCTAAAGCCAACTTTATGCTTTGCCGTGGTTTTGCAGGTATGCCCAACTGGCCAATGTTCCCAGACAGATATAAATTAAACCCAACTGCTGTGGCTGGTTACCCGATGTACCGTGGGGTGTCCCGGTTAGTTGGTATCCCAGTATTCTCTACACCCACATCAGCTGAAGATATTTGTAAGGAAGCAGTAAAAGCTTTAAAAGACCATACTTTTGTATTTGCACATTTTAAATACACTGATAAGACAGGTGAAGATGGCGATATAGATGCCAAAGTAAGGGTTATAGAAGAAATGGATCGTGCAATACCTGTTTTATTACAAAACGAACCCGATGTAATTATCATTACTGGCGATCATTCAACACCTCCAAGCATGAAATCACATAGCTGGCATCCAGTTCCATTGATGATTACAGCACCTCATACCAGAAAACTAACTACTGGTGGATTTAATGAACGTTCCTGCCAGAGTGGTGAACTGGGCATTATTACAGCAAAAGAAATTTTGCCCCTTGCCTTGGCACATGCTGATAAATTGCAAAAATTCGGTGCTTAAGCGGATATAAATTTTTCCTTGTTTTAATACTTCAGACCTGTGGGTTTCGCCAATAAGCTTAACTTGCAGGTCTGAATCATTTTAGCCTTGTGATCGTCAAGGGTAATCACCAATTGTGATTCAGAATACGTCATCGTAAATCATTAGCGGGGATACTCACATCAGGATATGGGCGACAGTAAAATAAACTGCCAACCCAAGTATGTCATTAGCAGTAGTGATAAAAGGGCCGGAAGCTACAGCGGGATTAACTCCGAATTTTTCCAACAAAATAGGTACAAATGTGCCCAGAAAGGATGCCAGCATCACTACACTGAAAAGTGCAATGGAGACAATGGCGGCAATGGCATTGGGGTGTCCAAGTATAAAATGATTGATCGCAAATACTGCTGTGGCCAATGCTACACCATTGATGGCTGCTACTAGGAAAACCTTGAATATTCTATTAAATACAGTACCATAATACTTCTGATTGTTGGCCAGTGATTGAACCACAATAGAAGAAGATTGGATACCCACATTTCCTCCTGTAGCGGTTATCAACGGAATAAAAAAAGCCATGGCAGGGATGAGGATAATGCTTTCTTCAAAAACACCAATGATCTGGGCCCCTATTAAACCTCCTACCATCCCCACAATCAACCAAGGTAACCGTGCCCGTGTCAATACCCATACACTGTCGTCTTCCTCCACGTCTTCTGATATACCCGACATGATCTGGCGTTCTTCTTCCGCCATTTCAGTGATCACATCTATAATATCATCCACAGTGATCCTACCAACCAGTTTGCCTTTTACATTTACAACAGGTGCAACCTCAAGGTCGTATTTCTGCATAATTGCAGCTACTTCTTTTTCATCCATAAAAGTTTCAACAGAAACAATATCCGGATCATAGATATCAGCTATGCGGGTGTTGTCGTCAGAAAGGATAATATTTTTTAATGGGATAATGCCTAACAACCGGTTTTGATTATCAACCACGTAAACCGAATAAACTTTTTCTACATTTTCCTTTTGCCGCCTGATCTCTTCAATAGTTTGCGCTACTGTCCAGTTTACATTTGCCCTGATCAACTCCTTTGCCATCAAACCACCCGCACAATCCTCCTCATATTTCATTAGTTCAAGGATGTACGCTGCTTGTTCTTCATTGTCAAGTGCGGCTATTACCTCTTCCTTAAATTTTACGGGAAGATCATTCAGGATATCGGCAGCATCATCAGAATCAATATGGGTAATGAACCGGGCAACTTCGTTTGGAGCAAAAGCTTTCAGGAAATTTTTCCTTTCGTCTTCTTCAATATAGCTGATGACTTCGGCTGATCTTTCTTCCTCAAGTAGCTTTAATATGTATTTTGATTCTACAGTATTTAAATTATCGAGCAACGAGGCAATATCTGCAGGGTTAGCATCCTGCAAACTGGTTTTGATTTCTTCTGCCCGCTCATTTTCAATGGCCTCACGCAGCCATTCAAAATATTCTCTCGATAATTCAAAAAATATAATCACAATATTATCCTTGTATCATTTTCGTCAATTCCACAAAATCTGCTACTGACAATTGCTCAGCCCGTTTTTCCAACAACCCGGATTGATTAACCGGACCGGACAAATTTAGGGTTTTTAATGCATTGCGCAATTTTTTTCGTCTGGTTTGAAATGCTTGTTTAACTACTTTAAAAAACAACTTTTCATCACAACCGAGGTTTTCCACATGGTTTCTTTTCAGCCTGATCACGGCCGACTGCACATTGGGAGGTGGCGAAAATACCTGAGGGGGCAC
>JAEWLI010000073.1 GCA_023393375.1 Bacteroidota bacterium | reverse complement strand
TACTCTCGATCACAGACTTTACAAATTGTCCTATTTGGTGTAGATGAACATGGCCCGGGACAAATTGTGTAAAAGAATTGGCGATTGCTATCATGGGTTTGCCAAATTGTTCTTCTTTGACACCATTGGCCCTCCACAAACTTCTTGCCCCTGCCATCATACGGCCTTGGGTGGTTGTCGAACTTCTTAGCTGTCTTGACATATAAAAATATATTTATAAACACAAATTACAAAGATAATCAGATTGCTTCACGATCCATAATGAAACCTTGTAAATAAAAGGTTGAGGGAATATGAGTTTCTTATTGATCATATTTACATGCTTTGCACCAACTGACGAATATTGTGGTTTGCTTATTTAACCGCGAAGAATGCAAAGTGAATCGCCAAGAGCGCAAAAGAGTTCCATTCAATTTATACTTACTTCCATATCAAAAATTTGAAAGCCTTATTCAATAATCTTTTTATCCACTACTACTCTATAAGTAAGGTAAGGGGTGCAAAACTATAAAATCGATACTTTAAAACAGAACACTATTTAGGGGATGCAATTAACAAGCCAATAGTTGGTTTACCATCTTAATCGCAACTATGCTTTTTTAACAGCCTTTACAATCATAGTTTCACCAAAAAGCAATGACGGAGAAAAGCTTTGTTTTATTATTTGCTTATTTTCTTCTCTTTGTAAAGGATCCTTCTCTTCTTTATTATAAACCAATAAGGTATACAAATACGATAATGGTATAAAGACAAAATATAAATAACTAATAAATTTAATCCTGTTTGTTGTAAATTTTACAATACGAAAACTATTAGTATGTAGTATATATCTTAATTTATGGGAAGAAAGCATGTTAATGTGATGTAGAAAACTAGGTTTTATCTCATTGAGCGGCGATTTACACTTGTTATGATGCCCTGACCAAAACCATCTCCACCTAGACCTAAGTGAGGAAATATTAGGTGTAGATATGATTAACGTACCATTTGGCTGTAAAACTCGCTGACACTCTCTTACAAAATCAAACGGCTTCTCAAGATGTTCAATTCCATCAATACACACAACAGCAGAAAAAAAACCGTCATTGTACGGCAATGGTTTATTCATGTCTGCAATAGTAAAATTTTTATTTTCTACTTGCAAAATATTATCAATATCAGCAGGATAAACCTCTATATTCTTTTGCATTAAACGATGCGTAAAAGCCCCGTAACCAGATGGGATGTCGAGTACTTTTCCAGTAATTCCATCTTCAAACAACAATTGAGCTACAGTATTATGTGTATTCTTAGAAGTATTCTCAGATATTTGGTTCATAGATAAACTTTTATAAGTTGTCTAATGCTGCTTTATAAACTTTTAGATTTTCCAATGCCATTTTCTCTTTGGAAAACTGTTTAACTGCAAATTTAGCTCTTTTTGCTAACTCTTCTCTCTTAGTAATATTGCCCGATAAATTTAGTATGTGTTTGGCTAAGGCCTCTACATTGCCAACTTCAGCGAGCATACCGGTTTCATTGTTCCTGACCATTTCGGGGATTCCTCCTGCTGCAGTTGCAACCACAGGAACACCTGCGGCAAAAGCATCCAAAACTGTGGTACCCAATCCTTCCGTTTTTGATGTTATTAAAAATGCATCCAAACAAGGTAATATTTCTGGAATATTCTCTATAAAACCGGTTAATGTTATACAGTCGTTCAAATTTTTTCGGCTTATCAGTTCCTCAATCTCCAATCTTTGAGGACCGTCACCAATAATAAAAAATCTCACCTTTGAATTTTCCTTTACAACCAAAGAAGCTACTTCAACAAAAGTATGGTAGTCTTTATGAGGTGCAATTGCGGAAATATTTCCAACGACAAAAAAATCATCTGGAACATTGTATCTTTTTCTCAAAACTCCATTACAAGGCTTATTGAAACGTGATAGATCGACTCCACTATGGACGGTAATGCACTTATCTGTACGTTTCACGGATTTTGTGACTATTTCACGAATTTTTTCAGAAATACAAATTATTTTTTTAATGGACGAGTGGTTATATTTAAAGTGTGAAAACCAATTAGACGCTACATCAAAATCAACCCTTCTGGAAAGAACCATTAAGGTTTTGCATCCCAAAAACCATGATAACAGTGCTATGGTATGCCCACGGGAGGTGTGTATATGGATGAGATCGATATTATTTTGTTTGCATGTTTTTTTTATTAAAAAAGCCGTTTTAATGCTGAATGAGGAAAAAGGCATGGAAACAAATGGTATTTTTTCTTTTTTACAATAGGTTTCGAATGCCGATGATTCCCTACATGCAACAAAGTTTAACACCTCTTGTTTCTGTAACTCATCGATGAGATATGCTATTTGTTGTTCACCCCCACGCCATGTCCTTTCCGAACTTAAATGTAAAATTTTCATACTTCCTTTTCATTCATATCAGTCAGTTTCTATCTCTGACAGCCTTAACGTGCTGGAGGCTATATTCCTGCCGAACTTAAACACTTTTTAATATGACCGTAAATTATGCTTTTTAGGTGAAAACCAGATTAGTTAAAGCAAAAGTACTATTTACAGAGATAAAATCCTTTTGGTTTTACTGATATAAAAAATTATTTTTGCACTAGTAAAATCAACAACCTTTGAAATTTCTAATCATACAAACATCCTTTCTCGGAGATGTAATTCTATCAACTCCTGTCATAGAAAAATTACGATATTTTTTTCCTGAAAGTCAAATTGATTTTCTGTTAAGACAGGGGAACGAAGGACTGCTCCATAATCACCCCCATCTATTGAATCTTTGGATTTGGAATAAGAATGATGGAAAATTGAGGACATTATTGAAATTGGTTCCTAAAATTAAATCTCAAAAATATGATTATGTAATCAACCTACAGCGTTTTTTTTCAACTGGTTTACTCACGATATTGTCTTGTGGTAAGTGTACAATTGGTTTTACAAAAAATCCAATGTCTATTTTTTTTAGTAAAAGATATCCACACCTCCTCAATATACAAGGTAGCAGTATACATGAAGTGGATAGAAACCTGAGTTTAATCAAAGATATTACTAATAATGAATCGAGATTTTTACCAAAGTTATACCCTTCGCTGGAAGATTTTGAAAATACAAATTACAAAGATCCTTTCATCACTATTGCTCCAACTTCTGTTTGGTTCACAAAGCAATTTCCATTCAAGAAGTGGATAGATGTTATTAACCTTGTTGATCCAGAAACAACTGTTTTTTTATTAGGAGGCAAATCTGATTGGGATGCGTGTGAGCAAATTAGGAAAGGAGCCAAACATAAAAAAGTAGTAAATAAAGCTGGGGAATTAAGCTTACTTGCGTCTGCGGCTTTAATGAAGGGAGCTTTAATGAATTATGTAAATGATTCAGCTCCCATGCATTTGGCATCTGCTATGAACGCACCAGTTACAGCGGTTTATTGTTCAACTGTTCCTGCATTTGGCTTTGGTCCACTATCCGAGAGCTCAAAAGTCGTTGAAACCCACCATAAACTAACTTGCCGTCCTTGTGGATTACACGGTTATAAAAAATGCCCACTTGAGCACTTTAACTGTTCAGAAATAGATCCTGCAAATGTTTTATGAATTCCCAAAGGTATAAAAATCGTGTGAGTGATAATCCGGCAAAAAAATGGATTCAAAGCAAAAAAATTAAAAATAATAGCTGTACCGGAAATTTATTATTCCATGTTGGTGATAAAAATCGCATTCAAAGAAATCACTTTTGGCTAATAGTATTCATGACTGTTCTGAAGTATATTCCACGATCCAGATGGTTTTCTACTAAAAAAGCCGTATATTTTCCTGATATGAAAAACCATTTGATCCCAAAACTGATTTAATAAAAAATCATACAGTTTTGACCTTAACTTAAATATGGCTCAACTTTTGTCGTCATTAGAACAAAGTATCTGATATCATGTAATGGTTTAACCGGAATTAATGACCCATCATCATGATTTAATCTTTGGCCACCATGCTGTATCAGTTTGATTATGAACAATATATTTCAATTTAAAATGAGAAAATTAAAACAAAACCTCCTGCTGATCGTATGGATCTCAGCAATTACTTATGTACATGCGCAATCACCAAATTCCGCTGTTACCGGCAAATGGAACTCTGAAAACAATGAAAGTGTCATCCTTCTTGAGGAAAAAAATGGCAAAATCAATGGCAAAATAGTGGAACTTAAAGATCCCAATGATCCGGATGGAACACCGAAAAAGGATAAACACAACCCCAAACCTGAACTTCGTGACAAGCCTATCGTTGGACTGACTATTCTGACTGATTTGAAAACCGATGGAAATAATACCTGGACAGGTGGAAGGATCTATGATCCCAGAACAGGACATTCGTATAAGTGTGAAATGAAATTGGATGGTGATGTACTGAAAATAAGAGGGTATATGGGCATAAAAATGCTTGGAAAAACCACCACCTGGACAAGGGCAAAATAATATAATTTTTTGTATATTTGCTTTTCATCTTTTAACCCCTAAGTGCTATGAATGAAAAGCAATGGGCAATGCTCAGTCACCTTACCGCATTATCGACATATATTGGTATTCCATTAGGTCATATTATCGTGCCATTGATCATTTGGATCAGCAAGAAAGATCATTCCCCACTCATTGATGATCAGGGAAAAGAATCATTAAATTTTCAGATTACGGTAACTATTTTTGCTGTAATATTTTTAATCGCTTCCTTTTTATTGATTGGCATACCCTTCCTGATTGCTACAGGCATTTTTCATATTGTATTTACAATCATAGCAGCAATTGAAGTAGATAAGGGTAAAGCCTACAGATATCCTTTCAATATCCGTTTTATTAAATAAGCACGATTTTTCTGGTAAACCGTTATTGTTATTTGCTAAAATCCTGACAAATTTAGCAGACAGCAATATGTCTGACAATTAAATAAACACTAAGTTAGTGTTCCCATATTTTTATGCGGAAAGGCTTATTTGTACTTACTTTTTAATCCTATGACTTTTTTGATAAAATATTTTTGTATTAGCGTCATCATAATCTTATCATCAGCCATGCCCATCATCGCTCAACATCAGGAATCACCCATTACATTGGTTATTCATGGAGGTGCTGGTAATATAACCCGTGAAAACATTTCCCCTGCCGAAGAAAAACAATACCGGGAAATATTAAATAAAGCCCTGGATGTTGGGTATAAAATACTAAAAGATGGTGGTACGAGTGTAGAGGCTGTATCCCAAGTGCTTGTTTTGCTTGAAGACAGCCCATTGTTCAATGCAGGCCGAGGAAGTGTTTTTACCAGTGAAGGGAGAAATGAAATGGATGCATCTATCATGGATGGAGAAACTTTGAATGCAGGTGCAGTAGGAGGAATAACAATTGTTAAAAACCCTGTATTGGCAGCGAAAATGGTGATGGAGAATTCACCTCATGTATTTTTAACTGGAAAAGGGGCAGAAGAATTTGCCCGTCAGCAAGGATTACAAATAGTAGATCCTTCTTGGTTTGGCACCAGTAAAAGAAAGGAATCGTTGGAACAAATAAAAAAATTAGAAAACCAACAAGAAGGAATGAATCAGATGGGGAACAACCATGATCAAAAACACGGTACAGTGGGTGCTGTAGCATTGGATAAAAATGGTAACCTTGCAGCTGCAACATCTACTGGAGGCATGACCAATAAAAAATTTGGCAGGATTGGTGATTCGCCTATTATAGGAGCGGGCACCTATGCAAATAATAATACCTGCGCTGTTTCATGTACCGGTCATGGTGAATATTTTATCAGGTTAACCATAGCTCATGATATTTCTGCCCTAATGGAATATAAAAACTTGACAGTAAAACAGGCGGGAGATGAAGTAATAAAAAAGCTTGCAATCTCAGGTGGTACAGGTGGGGTTATAATAGTTGATAAAAATGGTAATATAGCAATGCCCTTTAATAC
>JAEWLI010000040.1 GCA_023393375.1 Bacteroidota bacterium | reverse complement strand
CGCTCACGGATGTGTATATTGAGTTCGATCTTCAGGCAAAAAATAATACTGGTGAAAAGACTATTGAATTTATTGATAATCAGCTGAGCACCATTACAGATTCACTGAACAAAGCAGAACTTGCCTTGGAAAACTTCAGAACAACCAACAGAGTAATGGATATTGGTTATGCATCCAGTACGATCTTTCAGAAGTTGGAGCGGTTGGAACAAGAAAAATCAGACAATGAACTGCGACTGAGGTACTATCAGAATATTCATGATTATCTGAAAAACGACCGTGATTTCAGTGAGATGGTTTCACCATCAGCCGTTGGCATAGCTGATCCGGTATTAAACAGCTTGATAATCGAACTAAATAGATTATACCAGCAAAAAGCTGCAATGAGAGTTGGTGCTACTGAAGATAGTCCAAACATAAGGGCAATTGACAGCCAGATTCAAAATGCAAAAGCATCATTAATAGAAAACCTGAATAACCTGATTAATACAGGAAAAAGCACTATTAGCCATATCAATGGTCAGATCAATACTATTGAAGGCAATATCATGAAATTACCAGCCAGTGAAAGACGGATGGTAGACCTACAAAGGAAATTTGATTTTAATGATGAGACATACAACTTTTTATTACAAAAAAGAGCTGAAGCTGCTATCGCGCTAGCAACCAATTCACCTGATAGAAAAATGATCGACAATGCTTTGGTAGGCAAGCTGACTTCCCCAAATAAAAATTTCGCTATTCTTATAGCCGTAATTCTAGGTTTGTTTTTGCCAATTGGAGTCATAGTAGCAAAAGACTCTTTCAGCAACAAGATCGCTAGTAAGTCTGATCTGAAATCTATATCAGATATTCCAATATTAGGTGTAGTTACTCACTCAAGCAGTAAAAATGTTTTTGATTTGTATACTAACCGAAAATCATCACTTGCTGATTCTTTTAATGCGATTCGACTCAATCTGAAATACTTTTCACTTGAGAAAGATAATAAAGTTATTGGCATCACGTCAGCAATTAGTGGTGAAGGCAAAACATTCTTTTCCATCAATCTGGCATTGGAAATATCTGTTGCAGGAAACAGGACCTTAATCATTGGATGTGACCTGAGAAAACCTCGGATGCAGGAATATTTGGGAGGAGTGGTTAACTTAAAAAAAGGAATTGGTTTATCCACATTTTTGGCAAATCAGGCATCTATTGAAGATGTAATCAATAAAACACCGATAAAAAATCTTGATGTGATACCAGCTGGACCAATTCCACCTAATCCATTGGATTTATTGGGTTCCGATCGGATGAAATCATTAATTGAAGGGGTGAAACCTTATTATGATTACATAATTCTCGACACTCCGCCCATTGGATATGTTTCTGAGTACCTCTTGCTTAAAGAACTCACAGATACTAATATATTCATCGTTCGTCATAATTATACTACCTCTGCATCACTTGTGGAAATAAACGAACTTTATGATAACAAGAAAATTAAAAACTTGTGCTTTGTATTGAATGATGTGAGATTTGCTGATTCATATGAATACGGATATAAAAGCAAGGCTAATTATTATTACTCCAAAAAAGAAGGAAAGAAAGGGTTCACTATCAATATCAATTCCTTAAATAAAGGCAAAAAAGTACCGTTAGGAAATAAATAACGGTACACAGTTTATACATTCTTTTATTAAGAATGCTAAGGATTAAGAGGATTGATTAGTTTTTCAAGTAAATATGGGAACTTTAGCCAATAAGACCCTTCAGGGTATTAAGTGGAGTACTACAGCAACGATTATAAATCTGGTGTTACAAACGGGCTATACAGCAATTATGGCCCGTTTGTTAGATCCTGTCTCCTTCGGATTAGTTGCTATGGCTAATGTGGTTCTCCGTTTTGGCGGATATTTTGCAAATATGGGGATGTCCCAGGCCATTATTCAAAAACAAAACCTGGATGACAAAGACATAAGAGCGGCATTTACCACGTCTGTGGTATTAGGGTTTACATTTTTCGGGTTGTTTTATTTTTTAGCCCCTCTTTCTGAGTATCTTTTTAATGATAAGGATGTTATACCCATTGTAAAAGTATTATCTGCATCTTTTGTCTTATCGAGCCTGGCTACTACATCTTTCAGCTTGATACGCAGGAGACTACAATTTAAAGAAGCTTCAATTATTCAGATCGTATCGTTTGCTGCAATGGTTGCCGCTGCAATTTTTATGGCTTGGCGTGGCTTAGGAGTTTGGAGCCTAGTTTATGCAAGTTTGATTCAAGGAGTACTCAATGTAACCATTTCATACCTATATGCGCAGCATTCTTTAAGGCTGTTTTATGATTGGAAAGTATACAAACCGTTGTTTGCGTTTGGAGGCAAAATTACTTTTATCAGTTTTATTGAGTTTCTTAGTACAAGTGCTGATACCATGATGATCGGAAGATATTTGGGTGCAGTACTCTTAGGTATTTATAATCGGGCATTTATGATCGTCCAATTGCCACTCTATCAATTGAACATC
Source organism: Bacteroidota bacterium (assembly GCA_023393375.1). Taxonomy (GTDB): domain Bacteria; phylum Bacteroidota; class Bacteroidia; order Cytophagales; family Cyclobacteriaceae; genus JAEWLI01. Next base: position 13,700 of record JAEWLI010000040.1, on the reverse strand, counting down.
AGCATTTCCCGGGTATTATTTCCGGTATTTAGTAGCATTCAGAAAGAAACGGCAAAACTCAGGAAAATATATTTGTCGTCAATTTCTGTTATTGCTTTCCTATTCCTAAGTATTTGTGCAGGAGTAGCAGTTTCTGCTGAAAACATAGTTTTTGTAGTACTGGGGGAAGATTGGGCAGCGGCAGTTCCTATATTACAGATATTAGCTATTCTGGTTCCATTTAAGCTGTTGGCCCACTATGGTGGCATCATATGTGATGCAACCGCTTCATTAAACATAAAGATCATTTTAGAAGTGTCATACATTATTGTTCTGTTTTCACTTCTATTTCTGATCAGAAACTCCACACTTCTGAATTATTCATATGTACTGTTAGGCATGGAAGGATTGCGATTGATTGCTTACACCCTGGTAATGAAGCATATTTTGGAGTTTAATTTTGTGGATATAAGAAAAGCATATCTATCACCACTAGTTACCTCCGTGTTAGTAGGTGGGGGTTTGTTTTTAACAAATATAGCATTGGATAACATTACTGATAGCCACCTCATCAAATTGATAGCCGATATGATGGTAGGTGGTGTCTTATTGTTGTTATCCCTTTTCTTAAAGGTAAATCGACCAATTTGGGATGAACTGAATCAACGATTATTCAGTCAAAACAAGTTTTTAAATAAATTTTTAACAACTGTTTCATTGAAACTAAATAAATAAGGCAAAATGAAAATCGGTATTGCTGGCCCAATAAATTTAAATGAAATTGATAAAGGATTGCCAAAAGCACAGTCCACCCCTTTATTGGTATATTTTGCCAATCGATTAATACAAGAAGGACATGAAGTGGTGATATTTGCATTATCATCAAAAGTTTCAAAACCTATTGTTATTGATTGGTCAAAAGATATGACCATAGCTATTGGAAGAAGTACTCGCCATTCAGGTAGGAAATTTTTCAAGGAAGAAATAGAAGATCTTAAGGGGTTAATGAGAAAAACAAAGCCGGATATCGTACATGCACATTGGTCCTATGAATTTGGTCTGGCGGCTATTGAGAGTGGTCTACCACATGTGATTACTATTCATGACAATGCCACCAAAGTTTTGCAGTATTATATGGACCCTTTCAGAGCGGTAAGATGGCTGTTGAATTATAAATGTCTCAAAAAAGCCCAAAACCTAATTGCCAATTCTGAATATATTTTCAATACCATCAGGCCGTCATATCAAGACAAAGCATTGATTATTAATAATGCTTACCCTGAAGCGTTGAATAATTACACCATTGACAATGAGAAAGAGAAATGCTTTGTTACTATCAGCAATAGTTTTGACGAACTTAAAAATGTGCGTACTTCATTGAAAGCTTTTTCATTGATCCGAAAGAAATATAAAGACTTTAGGTATAGGATCATAGGAAGTGATATGGGGTCGAATGGCCCGGCATTTCAATACGCTAAGAAACATCATTTAGATGAGGGGGTGGACTTTCTGGGTACTTTGTCCTATTCAGAAACACTTTCTATGGTGAATCAATCTTTTGCAATGATTCATCCTTCACGAGAAGAATCATTTGGAATGGCCGTATTAGAAGCGATGATATTAGGCACCCCGGTAATAGGAGGAAATTCAAGTGGAAATGTTCCGTACCTTTTGAAAAACAAAAAAACAGGTTGTGTATGCAATATCGAAAAACCTTCAGAAATTGCCCAATCAGCCTTACAATTGATTGAACAAGAAGATCTTTATCACTATATCAGAAAAGAGGGGCGTGATTTTGGCAAGAAACATTTTGATGAGGAAAAGATATTTTCAAAAACTATCTCTTATTATCAATCTATACTTCATCAGGAATATAAGTACAATTTAGTAGATTCAGAGATAACAATAAGCTGAGAAACCATATTTTTTTAATTTTAATAGAATAACCATGAAACTAATATATAGAGATACTCATTTTAAGCTGCCAGTTATGTTTGCTTTAATTTTTCTCTTTGTATTACTCACCAATGATTCATTAACATTGTTGTTATATGGCGATACCGATGTAGAAACTGAAAAAATTTCATTTAAACTTTTGGCCGGAATAGCAATTATTTTTTCTCTACTAAATTTCCCCTCCTATCCGATGCTAATAAAAAAATATTTTATCATCGTTTTTATACTTCTGATAATTGTAATATTGGAATCCTACTATAGCTACAATAGCTTCTTCCAATATCCTCACGTGTTTTCTAAATTGATAATAGTCTTTTATTTCTTTTTGGTTTACCCCTATTTTATTAAAAATACTTCTAAGAAATTAAGGATAATAGCATTTCTGATCTTAGCCATCTTTGCCCTTGACATAATTTTGTATAACGATCAAGTTTTAACTGTCTCGTCATTTATGGAATCGAATAGGGGGTTTAGTGCAGGTGCTGTTTATTTATTATTACTGCCGTGTTTATATTTCCTGAACCGGTATACCATGAAATACAGTTTTTTTGATCTCGGAGTATTTCTTGCAACACTATTCCTTATCATATTTTTGCAGCACCGAACTGTTTGGATTGCAACAGCTATAGCCATTATTCTCAATTTCTATCTTCTAAGAAAGAAAAATGAACAAAAACTAAGGATGGAATCTATTGGTATAATGGTCGTCATATCCATCGTCCTTTTATTAATAGTCTCCAGTTTGGTATTGACAAAAAACCCGGAAATTTTGGATAAATTTTCCGATCGATTTTCTGATATCGTAAACTATAAAACACAAGGAACAGGTGGATGGAGGTATGAACAATTTTCTTCATATATGCCTTTTATAAAAAAACACATTCTATACGGCATGAGATTTGAAGCTTTTGAGCTTCCTATTCAATTTTATGACCATAATAACCAACAACCATGGGAGGATGGTACAGGTCATCACATTCATAGCTTTTATGTTGATATTTTATTCTATTTTGGAATTGTGGGATTTCTACTATTGATTGCCCCAATCATTTACCTGATCAGGATGACCATTAAGCTAAAGTCCCTGACTCATTTTCAAATTGGCCTTATTTCCTTTGTATTGAGCGGTATTACTTATGGTTTAGCCTATAATCTTCCCACTTTCTATTTTTCTATACTTGGTATAGCGTATGCTTCTATCTATCCCTCTTATAAAGCATTACGTGAAGAAGAGCAGAAACAGGAGACAACCAAGCCAGAAAATATCGAACAATTGGCTTGACGAACTGTTATATTTTTTTGTTTTACATACCTACCTTAAAATTTAAAATGAATAAAATAGGTATTACAGGACCTGTATCTATTAAAGGTCTGAGTGAATATTTTGATGAACCAGGTGAAGAAATTCCGGATTTTCATGGAGCTATGTCCGTTACTCATTTGATTAAGGGACTCATAAAGTTAGGATATGACGTTTCGGTGTATGCATTACATACGGATATTTATGATAAAGTCTTCTCCGGAGAAAAGCTAAAGATCTATATCGGCAAGACCAGATTAAGGGCACGGTACCGTATGTTAGACTTATTTAAGGAAGAAGCACAACAGATCACTCAATTTATTCTTGATGATAAACCTGACATTGTAAATGCCCATTGGTCCTATGAATTTGCATTAGGTACTATAAGATCCAATTATCCACACCTTATCACCTTCAGAGACGCAGCTTTTGAAATTTTTAAACATAATCCTGACATTTATCGGGCATTCAGATTTTTATTAGATCGTAAAGTAAGGAACTCAGGTGAACACTTTAATGTCAATTCCTATTACCTGCAAAAAAAATTAAGTGGATTTAGAAAAGATATGCCCATTATTCCCAATCCACTGAATGAAGAGTATATAGCCGACCTCCCAAAAAAACATCCAAAGGGACCAATTAAATTATTATCTATTCTAACCGGATTTTCTCACCGCAAAAATGCTAAAACAGCAATTCTTGCATTTCAAAAATTGAAGCAAAAATTGAGGACCGATATCACTTATACACTATTTGGAAGTGGGTTTGAGTCAGAAGGTGACGCATTTAAATGGGCTGAACAAAATAACCTATTGGATGGGCTTGAGTTTAAAGGATCTATAAATCATAGTGAATTAATGCAGGAAATAAGCAAATATGATATCCTATTCCATCCATCCCTAGAAGAATCATTTGGCAACACTTTAATTGAAGGCATGAGCAGAGGTTTACCAGTGCTTGCTGGAAAAGATTCCGGGGCTGTTCCATGGGTACTAAAACACGGGGAAAATGGCATATTGGTAGATGTTACATCGATTGAAGCTATTGTAGATGGTCTTACTTCACTTATTCAGGATGTTAATTTATATGAAAATCTAAGTGCAAAAGGAATTTCTTATGCCCATGAATTCAGTTCGACAAACATAGCCGCCAAATATATTGAATTGTATGAGCAAATACTTAGTGCAAATAATATTAAAACTAATAAAAGGTTAAAATCTCTTGATCCTTTTCTTTAATTGAAAATTTATTTTTAACTTGTGCAATAATTATTCTATTAAGTTTATGAGTTTAAAAGAAATAGTAAACAGTTTATTAAATCCATTGAATGTCCAAATAAAAAAATATCCTGACAAACATTTGGGTCGCAGGATTCGCTTAATTAAACATTTTAATATTAATAAAATATTTGATATTGGGGCAAGCGTAGGTAACTATGGTAAAACTTTGAAAAAACTAGGATATGATGGAACAATCATATCGTGCGAACCTATTTCATCAGTTTACCAAAAACTGAATAAAAACTCTAAAAGATACAAGAACTGGATCGCTCAAAATTATGCACTTGGAGATAACGATATGGAAACTTATATCAATATTTCCGGCAATTCCGATAGTAGCTCAATTTTAAACATTTTACCTAATCATCTTAATAGTTCAGAAGGTTCAAAATATGTAAATAAAGAAAAGATACAGGTAAAAAAGCTTGATACAATTTTTCCTGAATTTTATAAGCCTGGTGATAATATCATGATCAAAATCGATACCCAAGGTTTTGAAAAACAGGTTCTTGATGGAGGTCAATTATCATTGCCCAATATCAAAGGAATTCAGATTGAAATGTCATTCATTCCACTTTATGAAGGTGGTATTTTATTTTCAGAAATGAAAAGTTATTTGGAAAGTAAAGGGTATGAATTGTATTCAATTGAAACTGGATTTACCGATCCAAAAACTGGCAGACTATTACAGATGGACGGCATTTTCTTCCGGCCGTGATGCCAATATATGAGAGTTGAGTTGTAAATACTCAGTAAGGATTAACTGTGTAATCTTTTTTATTGATATACTTTTTCTTATCTTTAATTGAAGTAAACAAAGCCTCAATTATTATTCTAATTTATGAAACTCTCGTTATTGATTAGTTATTCAAAAATAAAAATTTTGAATGTGCTATCTCATGCTCTCGTAGGCGGGTTTTCTACTAATGCACTGGAAAAGACCACTCGTTCTATTATCCAAAGCTACCATCAATTTGATAAAGAAATTGAGGAAATATATAAAATACATCCTGCAATAGTAGAAAATTATAAATTCCCTTATCATTATCCTCACCAGTTTATTCGTGAAAAAGCAATTGATAGTATTTATGTTTTTAGGCTAAAATCAGCGGTACTTTCTGCATTTACAGGAGCAATATGGACAAAAAACAAGATCATCTTTCAGGAAAGTGTGGGATCTTTAAGAAAAATGTACCTGTGGAATGACATTAAACCACACCTCAATTTAAAGGTTCATCAATTCCCGAATCCCGAAAACTACAAAGTTTTTTATTTGCCACACAAAAGCTTCTTTCATTTTATTTTAGAAGAGATACCTGCCTTATTAAATGCAATGAAGGTATATGAAGATTTAAAAATCCTTGTGCCAAAAATCTATTTAAAGGGATATTATAAAGAAGTCCTTTACCTCCTGCTTGGTAATGATGCTGAGGACAGGATTATCCCAATTGATCTGTTGAACTACGAAATCAACAACTTGGTTTTTACCAGTAAACCCAATTATTCTGGATATGTAAATACAGTGGACCTAGATTTACTGAACAGAAATTTTACAATTACCAATAATGATGAAAGCCCATCTTACATATACATATCACGTAAGTATGCAAAACTAAGGCAGATCGGAAATGAACTTGAATTGGAGCAGTATCTGCACAAATATGGTTTTAAAACTGTTTATCTCGAAAATTTGACCTTTCAGAAACAATTAAACCTGGTTGCTAATGCCCAGGTTATAGTAGCTCCACATGGGGCTGGTTTGTCTCATCTGGTTTGGGGCAACAAGAAGAAAACAGTGATAGAAATATTTCCTTCAAATATTTTTAACGATTGTTATGCCAGGTTGTGCATGAAAAAATCCTATGATTATCATTATACATATTGTATTAATGTGAACCAACAAGAATATTTCCCAATAGATACAATTAAAAATCTGATTGAAAAACAATTAGTGAATGATAAAACTAATTTTACCCAAAATTCATTATCAGAATAAAAAGTTTTTTAGGTTATCATTTAGCTAGACAACCTAAAAAACTTCCCCCCATTCATCTTACAAGTATTTTTTCAATTACCGGTTGAGTTTCGGAGTTTTGTACTTTCACTAAAAATATTCCTCTACCAAAACCTCTTACATCTACATCGTATTCAATTTGTTGACTATTGTAATTTACCAATTTGGTTTGAAAAATGGTTTCATTGATTGTAGAATATACCACAATATTGTACTCCAAAAATTTGGGATTATCAATAACTACTTTAAACTGGCCTTCACTGGGATTAGGATATACTTTCACCAGATTGGCGTGTATTTCATTAATTTCTACCGAAATTGAAGTAGCTGAACAACCATTTTTATCCGTAACAATTACACCATAATTGCCAGTTTTTATAGGAACATAGAAGTTGCGGTTGGCACCCAAAACAGGTTTGTTATTGAGCATCCATTGATGTTGCAAGTCCAATCCGGTAAATAATGAATCGTCCAGTGTAGTGATTACCGGGATTTCAGGAAGCTCATTGATTGTCACTTCCACTTCATTGGAATAACTGCTCCAACATCCATAATTATCCTTTACTTTCACACGATATGTCCCTGGAAGGTCTACAATGATGTTTTGATCTGACTGACCAGAAGTCCATTCGTACTCTGAAAACCCTGCAGGTGCTCGTAATGTAACCTTTTGCCCTTGACAAATTGAAGTTACCCCATCAGTTGATATGCTTGGTATAGGCACAACCGAACAGAAAGTAGTACCACTTTTTACTTCTGAATAAGCTGAGCTTCCGTTAACATTAAATGCTTTGATGCGATAAAATACGGTTTGATTGGGATTTAATTTACCGTGCACAAATGAATTGGTATTAGAGTTTAATTGCTTCAACTGTTTAAAATTACCCCTTTGTTGATCTGAATACTCCAGGGTAAATCCGTCTTCATTATTTGACATATCCACCCAGTTAATCTGTATTTGATTGGCAGACATTACAGTAATGGAGAAATTAGCAGGGGTCTCAGGTTTAGAAAGATCAGGAAGTGTAACTGCACTTGCTACATTACTATATGGAGATTTCCCATGACTGTTTCTTGCCATAAGACGATAAAAACGTGTAACATTGGGTGATAATCCAGAGTGAGTGTAAGATGTTACATTAGATCCTAATTCCTTGAGGGTGGTAAAATTATTTTTTGTATTGGTAGAAACTTCTAAGATAAATTCTGTTTCATTGTCAGAATTATCTTTCCATGTCAATTTTATTTCCGAACTTGAAGTTGCACTGGCAGTAAGACTTGATGGTGCAGCAGGAATAGCAGTCATTGTGGTGCCTTTGGTAACATTGCTATAAGTTGAACTGCCACTGCTATTCGTTGCTTTTACGCGGTAATATTTGGTTTCTCCCGTTTTTAAACCTGTGTGAGAAAATGTCTTAACATTAGCATTCACTTCTTTTAATAAAGTATAACCACTCCCTGATGTATTGGATACTTCAATTACAAAGGCTGTTTCATTATCAGAATTGTCTTTCCAGTTTAATGTAATTTCTGAGGTTGATACAGCATTAGCAGTAAGACTTGATGGTGCAGCAGGAATAGCAGTCATTGTGGTGCCTTTGACGACATTACTATAGGTGGAACTGCCACTGCTATTCGTTGCTTTAACACGATAATATTTGGTTTCTCCCGGTTTTAAACCTGTGTGTGAAAATGTCTTAACATTAGCATTCACTTCTTTTAATAAAGTATAACCACTCCCTGATGTATTGGACACTTCAATTACAAAGGCTGTTTCATTATCAGAATTGTCCTTCCAGTTTAATGTAATTTCTGAGGTGGATGCTGCACTAGCCGTTAATTCTGATGGTGAAGTGGGCACCAACAATTGTGTAGTAGCAAAAGTAATATTGCTATAATTGGAATTACCACTACTATTACTAGCCTTCACACGATAATATTTCGTCTGTCCTGGTTGTAATCCGGAATGAGAAAAGGTAGTTGTGTTAGCTCCAAGTTCTTTTAATACGGTGAAGCCACTTCCTGATGAATTGGAGATTTCTAAAATAAAAGATGTTTCACTATTACAGTTGTCTTTCCATTTCAGTAAGATATCAGAAGTGGATGAAGCAGTGGCCGATAAATCAGAGGGTGTTAAAGGTACTGCCAATTTTGTACTAGCTTGAGCAACATTGCTATATTCAGAATTTTTGCTGTTTTTTGCCAGAACACGATAATATCGGGTTGATCCTGCCGGAAGACCAGTGTGTGAATATGTGGTAGTATTAGCACCAACTTCTTTTAAAATAGTGAAACCACTACTTGAAGATGTAGACACCTCGATAACATATGCGGTTTCATTGTTAGCATTATCTGTCCATTTCAAATTAATCTGGCTGGCTGATACACCTTCAGCTGACAAATTTGAAGGTTTTGCAGGAGCACTTTCAGCTTTTGAACCTAGTATATCCAAATTATGATTAAACATAAACATTACTCCAGGAAACGTACCCCCATCGCCATGCCATATTGGGAAAGCACCATATCCTGCAGGATTAGAAGGATATTCTCCAACCTTTGAACATTTACCATCAATCACGTTTTGTACGTATGAATCCTTATAATAGAGATTGGCACTTACTAAAAGGCAATAATGAGCAGAATACCAATTATGCGGCACATGAACACCATCTATTAATGAAGTGGAACTGCTAAATCTGTAAAATTTGTTTGTTCCATCAAATAATTTTACGTAATTCTGTATAGCCCAACGTAAAGACTTCTTTACTGAACCTTGAGTTCCATACAACCCATATGTCGTCTCAAAATCATATATTTCTTTGTCCCCTCTTCGGGCAAGTGCATCAGCAACACTAATCATCGAAGATAATGTTGAACCCATGTATCCTAAGCCAAGATCAGGCAACTTTTCAGTTCCACGATGAAATTCTGCAAATGCTCCATTGGGATAACATGCGAATGCCAGAAATTCTTTAGTAAACCGTTTAAAAGAATTTATATAATTATCTTTTCCATATTTTATCCCTATCAATCCATACAGTCTTACCTGGTTTGCTTTTCTATTATTATACATTCGTCCTAATTGAGCGGTTTTCGGACCATTATGGTAAGCAATGTCACCGTATAACTCAGGTTGGATATGTTTAATTTCTTCAATGTTTTTATAACTATTACGATTGCTATATAACTTGTTCAAATAATACTCAATATCAGTAAAATGGAAGTTACCCCAATCAATAAACCATTTATCTAGGAGTGATTTTTCTTGAGAAGAAAAAGACACACCCGCTATTTCAAGATATTCATAGATATATAATAATTGTGTAACCCAATTTGCCATATGAAAAATCGGATTACTATCTGCCATTACATAATTACACCATCTGGATTTATCGGAAGGTTGTAGGTTTGGTTTACCTGCTTGTATGAGAAGGTATTTTTTTACAGTATTTAATACATTTATATCATTTTTAACCAGCCCAAAAAAAGCAGCATCAACAAAATAATTCATCTCCTTATTTTTGGGACCAGTTACTCCTGCTACTTCGGCTACTGGTTTCATACATCCAGTTCCAGAAATTCCATCCCAAATAGAATTGGCCGGATTGGCCATAAACCGATTCTTATCGGTAACTATTCTATCCCAGTCACCTGGACTATTTTTAGATACATCACCTTTTGTTTTGTATGGACCTTGCTGAGCCCTTGTCCTCCAAAGATCAAGTTCTGCTTGACTAACATGTAATCCCAGTTGTTGACTGTAACCAAAACCAAAGCACATGGTAACGGTTACCACAAGTAATAATAAGTTTTTAAACATAGCTGAACAGTTTTTGCTGATTGAACTGATGTGGTAAATTTATAAGCAAAAACAGTAAAAAAAAATCGAAAATGAACTTTTCAAATACAAAATATGTTTTGTTTCGCTATTGATAATATTCAATTAGCGCTAATAAATATACAATTAGTTGATTGGAATTAGTAAATATTAATTAAATAATAGCAATATATCCATCATAGTGGAAATAATCCACAACTTTAGATTAATTTATCTTACTTTCTAAAATTTATAAAGTAAATTTTAGAATTTGAAAAAAATAGGAGTTAAGATTGATTGGAAAATTATAAGTGAAGTTGAAATAAATATGTTTTTTAACCTCCTTTATGGGGGGCGTATAAAATTTAATTAAATAAACATCCAAATAATAACATTTTCACAACCCATTAAGGTATATGCACCTGACCTTATCATATGAATTAAAAAAGTTCCAAGTCATGATTAAACATAAATAGTACCCCAGGGAAAGCACCTCCTTCTCCGTTCCAAACCAGAAATGCTCCAAACCCAGCTGTTCGTACAGGATAAGGGTCAACACCGGGCCAAGTTCTGTCAATTACTTTTTTTATAAAGTCATTTTTATAATACGCATTAGCCATTACAAACATGACTTCATGAACTGAATACCAATTATTTGATTCATTTTTACCATCAATTCGTGAGGAGGGTGATGAATTCATAAAAAATTCATTAGACCCAGTTACGAGTTTACAGTAATTCACCATTGCCCATAAATAAGACTTTTTTACCGATCCTTCAGTACCAAACATTCCATGCGATGTTTCGTATTCATAAATTTCGGTATCCCCTGTTCTGGCAAGGGCATCAGCTACTGTAAGTATAGCACTCAGGGTAGAGGCAGTATAACCCATACCCAGATCGGGGAACGATGGTTTTCCCCGATGGAATTCAGCAAAAGCACCATTAGGATAACAAGCAAATGCGAGGAATTCTTTCGCAAACTGTTTATAAGAAATTATAAAGGGCTTAATACCATATTTAACACCAACCAATCCATATATCCTTACTTGGGCTGCTTTTCTATTATTATACACCCTTTGAATCTGACGGGTAAAAGGCCCATTGTAATATGCTTCTTCTCCTTTACCTTCTGGTGTAATAAGGTGTAACTCTCTTACGTCCCGGTAATTATGCCTGTTCTTAAAAAGTTTTCCTAAATAATACTCCACATCTTTATGAAAAAAGGATGCCCAATCGATAAACCATTGATCAATTAGAATTTTTTCGGATTTTGAAAAGTTGGCACCACCAATTTCCGTGAATTCATAAATGTACAATAATTGTGTCACCCAGTTGGCAATATTGAAACTTGGATGACCATCGGCAAGAATATGATTACACCACCTCTTTTGATCTGATGGTTGTAGGTTAGGATTTTTTATTTGAATGAGTAGGTACTTTTTAACGACTTCTAGCACCTCTTTGTCTTTCCTGACCATACCAAAAAAAGCAGCACTCGTCCAATATCGCATTTCTACGTATTTAGGGCTTGAGAAACCCGGATTTTCAGGAGTTTGTTGAATACATCCTGTCCCGGGTAGTCCATCCCATAAAGATATTTCGGGTGAGGCCATAAAATGATTTTTTTCACGTTCGATGCGTTTCCAATCACCCGGACTGTTTTTGCTCACATCTCCCAAAGATTTATATGGGCCGATATGAGACCTGATATGCCATAATTTTAATTCCTGGGCTGTTACTTGCAACCCTAATCGTTGGGCGTAACCCATTGAAGAAATAATAAGGAAAGAAAGAATAAGAAAGGATTTACAAAACATTGAAAAGCAGAATTGATATTCTTTTCTTTACGGCATAAAGAAGAATTTGTTTAATCCTCTATCCTAAAAATTGAACAAATTTTGTATTTTTTCAATTTTTTTTGTGTTGGGGAAGGGTTTCTGTAGCTTCTCTTTAGGTTCTCTGTAGAGGGTATTCCTATATATTAGTACTTTTTTTAGACCAATTATATAATCTAGGCATGCACATTTGTTGAATGATTTCAATAAATTAAAAAAGTGAACCCGGGACAAAGTCCCGGGTACAAATTATATCAGTTCAAATATTAATTAACTAAAATTTTCTGGACAATTGGTTCTGTACCAGAAGCATATATTTTTACAAAGTAGATACCTCTTCCCAAACCTCTTAAATCCACTTCATTGGATATCGGTTGCTTATTGGTGGTATTAAGTATCGCTTGAAATACGGTTTCGTTTATTGAGTTATAGATCACCAATTGATAAGCATCTGCTTCTGGTTGATCAATAGACACTCTAAAGGTGCCATTGTTCGGATTAGGATAAGCTTTCATTACTACCCTTCGTTCCAAACTTCTGCCTACTACCACTGGCCCCTGAAAATAATTGCCGTTGCCATCAGAAGCATTTAACCTATATAATATCTCTTGGTTGGGAGACAAACCTTTATGGACATAAGTTTCCGCTTCGGCTGGAAGTTGTTCCAATATTTGAAAGTTATCAGAATTATCGGCATATTCTATAGATACCTCTGTAAAGTGTTCTGGAATTCCTTCCCAAGTAAGGCTGATCTGACTGGGTGTTAATCCTGTTGCATTCAATCGGGCATTACTTGCACTTGTCACCAAAATACTTGCTGTATTGGTATAATGTGAACTCCCAGCTGCATTTACAGCTTTTACCCTGTAATAATAAGTTTTCCCAGAGCTGATTCCAGAATGATTGAAAGAAGTGGCATTTACACCCAACTGCTTTAATACGGTATAACCTGAGCCAGAACTATTTGACACCTCCACCACATATCCTGTTTCAATGATTGTATTATCTTTCCACTTCAAACTAACTTCAGTGGATGACATTCGGGTAGCAGTCAGGTTAGACGGGGCAGTTGGTACCATAAAATTAGTTGTGCCACTGGCAATATTGCTATAACCTGACATACCATTGTTGAATTTGGCTTTGATTCTATAAAACCTCGTTGTGCCAATTCCCATTCCTGTGTGAGCGTAGGATATGGCATTTGCCGACAACTCGCGTAACGTGGTAAAACCACTAGTGCCACTTTCAGAAACTTCTAAAATAAAGCCTGTTTCGTTATTTGAATTATCTTTCCAGCTTAATCTGATATCTGTGCCAGTTACACTGGTTACAACAAGATTAGAAGGAGCCGACATGTCAACTGCTGAAGGCAACGTGGTGACACTTGCAACATTGGTAAACGAGGAACTACCTGCTTCATTCACTGCTCTTACCCTGTAATATAAAACAGTACTGCCTTGCAAACCTGTATGTTTGTACGAGGTAACGCTTTCACCTAATTCAGCTATTACAGTAA
>JAEWLI010000037.1 GCA_023393375.1 Bacteroidota bacterium | reverse complement strand
CCAGATGGAGAGCCAAAAAATCGTTTTTTTCTTGTGCACTACTTTACAAAGCCAAGACTTCCCGTCTTTGTAGTATCGCCATTCATGCGCTAGATCAAACTCTGTTTGGATAATTTCAATTAATTCCCGGTACACATTAAAAAGGGGAGTGCCGAGCGTTTCCTGGATTACTTCGTCAGTAGGTTCAGTTTCAGAATCCCGAAACAAAAGATTGCTTTCAGTAGGCATATGTTTATATTATAAATTTAGAAAGTCACTATTTGCCTCATCCTAATTCAGAAGAAATACCCCAAAGACAATTGGTAATATTATTCCTACTTTAGATTCCAACTTCGAATGAACCAAATTATAAAGAAAATACAAAAATTAAAACAAGAATTGTGAATTAATTAATGCAGAACTTAAGCATTTAAGATTAATTTGATTAATTCAATTGATGACGGAATAAGGAAACTTTTCCAAAGTTTTGAACTTTGGAAAAGGTGTTACTTAATTAGTATTCCCATGGATCCCCTAAGTTTACGGTAATACTAAATATGTTAATTGCGTTTCCATTGGCAATGAAACCCGAAAAAATAAACTCCATAGCAGATCTATGAAGTTTATTTATACTTTCAATTAAAAATACAAATGCCTGTGGATATTAAAATTCAAACGTATATTGCACATTTGGCAGGAATTCTAACTGACGGGCATCCCTGATTTTGCCATGAAAAAAATACCTCTCGATCAGAGCGGAATTGTTCGTTACATTTTGCAGGTCGAGTTTGATCACATGGCTTACCCTGGGCTTGTTAATTCGGTAATCCACAGCCAGGTTCAATGCTACTATATCATCATACCTTATACTAAAAGCTTCCGACTCTATCCACTCTGTAGAACCCGACTCAATCGATTTTTCCAAATCAATAGGCGTTCCTCTTTTGCCTCCTATGAGTGAAAACTTGGAATTAATTCCCAATATCTTCTTCGATCTGCTGTTGTCGCTGATGATAAACTCTTTTCCCACTAGGATATTACCCACGTAATTGCCGTTGAAATAGGTGTCCCGTTCTATGCCATCCATGGCTTTGTATTTCGATTCATATAATGATCCGGTAACCAGGAAGTAGTAATTATTGGCAAAATACCGCTCAATCGTCAGTTCAATGCCATAATTTTTACCTGTTCCTTTATTCACCAACTCTCTGGATGAATACCAGTCATTCAAGTTCAACAATGAAAATGAACTGTTCGGATCATTCTCGACCGGAATATTATACAGATCCTGGTAATACGTCTCTAATTTCATCATGAGATTGGGGGTAAATTTCCTGGAATAACCCAACACATAATGCCGTGCTTTTAGAAAGTCCATGTTTTTATTATATTGATGAACCGAACCGTCACTTTCTGTTTCTATTCCCAAGTAGGTAGGCAACGATTCCATTCTGGCATGTTGGCCAAAACCAAACGAGAGGTTTTGAATGGGGTCGATTTGCCAGTCGATACTAAACCTGGGCTCAATGGAATAATGATCATTCAACGTGGTGGTCATGGAATGGACACCTCCTAACAAGGTAATATCCGGGGTAATCCTGTATTTCCAGTTGATAAACCCCTGAATTTGCCCGGCATTCCCTTTTTCATTTTGTCGATATACCATACCATCAAATTGACGATCATATTCTTTGGCAAAAAAATCGAAAAACCTGACGTGATATTTTGTACCCACCTGTATTTTGTGCCGGGAACTGATCTTACTGTTCAGCGTGGCGGCATAAGAAACATTGTATTTCCTCATTTTCATATCCCAGGTATTATGGAAAGATTGCTCATTATTCAGACTTTGTTCCTCATAACCACTCCCATTTTCAGCAACCGAAAGAATAGATTCAAGAAAAGTGTTTTCATTAAAAAAATAGGTATGATTAACACCTAAAACCCCCATTTCAGATTTATATTTACCCTTCTCAAGGATCAGGTTTTCATCATCATCCTCTGTTTCTTCCTCCTGAATATTGCTGATTCCACCCAGTCCGAATATGGAAAACACACTTTTCCCTGCGGGGATAAACACGTTGAACGAAAGATCCTGATATTTGGGTACGCCACCAAAATCAACTACACCTATCTGGTCAAGCAATGAAAGTGTAGAATAACGGTAATTCAATAGATAAGAAGCTTTTCCACCTTTTTTAATAGGCCCTTCCGCACTAATTTCAGTACCTAATGCACCCAATGAAAATGCATATTCACCTTTTTGGTTATTGCCTTTCCGCAATTTCATATCAAAAATTCCAGATAACACATCGCCATATTCTGCTGAAAAAGCACCGGTAAAAAAATCGGAATTATCCAGCATGATACTGTTTAATGCATTGATTGGTCCACCTGTAGAACCCTCTTCCGAAAAGTGGTTGGGATTGGGTATTTCAATGCCTTCCAATCGCCATTGAATGCCTTTGGGGGAGTTTCCTCGCACAATAATGTCATTGTTGCCAGTGCCAATTTGTGACACTCCGGCATAGGCACTCACCATACGGGCAGGATCATTAAAAGAACCGGCATACCGTTTGGTTTCTTCCACAGAAAAAGACCGTGCACTGATAAAAGCCATTTCATTTTGCAGGTTTCCGTTGACTTCTTTACCATTGATCACCAGTTCTTCCATTTGGATAATGGATTCCTTCATTTGAATCCTTAAAAATACTTCCTTGGAAGAGGTAACCAAGACATTGGAAAGGTATGCATCTTCATAACCCACACTTGTTATTTTTAAGTTCACCCTTCCAACGGGCACATTCTTGATAACAAATTCTCCATCAGTACCGCTGCTGGCCCCTGTTATAGGAGTGATATTGGTTACGGTGATGTTTGCTCCGATAATGGGGGAACGGGAATCCTGATCCACCACATTTCCACGAATGGTTTGCGTAATATTCTGGCCGTAACTCACTCCTAAAGTGAAGATTATCTGGCACATAGCGATAGCTGGAATGATTCTTTTGATCATCATAATCATAATAAAATTAAGTTGAGTAAATATTTAAATGGTTAATTAATCAGAGGGTAAATGTGAATCCTGTTCGCCATCCCGGAAATACAGTAGTTTTGGTTTTTTCCCCGGTATGTTCATAAAAAGTCCATTTGGGGTTAAGTTTACTACCAGATAGTAAACCTTCCTCATCTTTTACCTGGGAAATACTTGTATTGGCTGAAAGTCCGGCATGAACAGCAAATTTTTCAGTGATCTTATATTGAAAATTCAAATTAAGGCGTACCAGCATGTTCAGTTCGTCGTACCAATCATCGGATTCCTTGATATGATAAGATACACCTTCCAATGCCAAAGCAAACCGATGATTGTCTATGATGTGAGTTCCAAACCCCAATCCATATGCCCACACATCTTTCTCAAGAGAAGCAAATCCGAAATTGTAAAGGGTGTAAAAATTTTGAAGTCCCATTTTCAATGATATATGGCCATGAAAGGACTCATCGGAAGAAATACTAATGCTTTTATAGCCATTTCGTGTATAACTGACAAGACCGATCATGGTACCGCGTTTTACAGTGTCGGCAATGTTTATCAGGCCGATTTGCACACCACTCAATTTACGAGTGTAATTCACTACACCACTAATTTGACTACCTGTTGTTTCTTTTGCTGCCACATTAACTAGTCCTGAAGCTTGTAAGCCCTTATGTGCAGGCGAATAATTGATCAAACCACTTAGTTGGGCACCCTTTGAATTTTTTAATGACACATTCGCC
The DNA here is from genome assembly GCA_023393375.1 of Bacteroidota bacterium. GTDB lineage: Bacteria > Bacteroidota > Bacteroidia > Cytophagales > Cyclobacteriaceae > JAEWLI01. The sequence continues at coordinate 6,088 of JAEWLI010000037.1, read as the reverse complement.
AGTCCGGCAAATTGACCGGAAGTCACTTCCCCTCCGGCATAATTGAACAGCCCGGCCATTTGAACCCCTTCCACATCACCGGTCACTAAGTCAGCCAATCCTGCTCCCTGCAACCCCCGGAAGTTGCCTCGGTTTATATTCAGTAATCCACTCAATTGCACACCTTCAGCAGATTTCGTACTCAAGTTGACCAAACCGGTAAACTGCCCACCTTTTACAAACCCACGGCTGACATTAAAAAGGCCTGAAAACTGCGCCCCGTTCATTTCCTGATGAACATAATTTCCTATCCCTGCAAATTGAGCTCCTTTAGCATTTCCGGTAACCACATTAGTAAAACTTCCCATTTCAATTCCATTCAAACCTCCCACAATTCCCGAAAGCATATTTAAAGAAAAGCGATAGGTATAATTTTTTGATGTCAATCCATGACTACCCAATGGATAAAAAAAAGTAACCTGTATCGGTGCTTCGGTTGTTTCGTTGTGCTGGAATGGTTTGCCAGGAATGCTATCTTGAGCAACTATTGAATGAGAGATGACAGCCAGTCCTAAAAAAATTCCGGTAAACAAATATTTGTACTTCATGATCAAAAATAATTTTAGTGTTTGATCAGGTGACAACCGGATATGACTTTACCCTTACTGGGGAGAAAAAAATTTATTTACTCAACATTTTATATGATGATAAGACAGGATTTTTGATTTAGGTGAGATCATCACTTCTTTTTTAAATCCGATAAATATGATACATTCGCAAAACGTATTTTAATAAATCACAAATGAAAAATTTTATTTTTTACAACTTGATATGGATTACAATTTTTAGTGCTGGCTGCAATAATGAATCGCAAAAATCATTGCCGATAATGGGCAGGAAGGAGGTGAAACCAACTGAACTTAATGGCAAGGTGAGTTATGACACCGTGCACCATACCATACCGCAATTTCAATTTGTCAATCAGGATAGTTTGTTAGTGACTCACCATACGTTTGATGATAAAATTTATGTGGCGGATTTCTTTTTCACTACATGTCCAACAATATGCCCTGTGATGAAGACACAAATGTTGAGGGTTTATGAAAAATTTAAGGATAATGATGAGGTATTGATTTTATCTCATTCAATTGATCCAGTGCACGATACAGTAGCTGTGTTAAAAGCTTTTTCTGATAAATTGGGAGTGGACAGCGGAAAGTGGCATTTTGTGACTGGTAATAAAAATGAAATTTACTCGATAGGGGAGAAAAGCTATTTGGTGACAGCCCAGGAAGATGGAGAAGCTCCGGGGGGATATATTCATAGTGGGGCATTTATTTTGATCGATAAAGAAAAAAGAATTCGGGGAATGTACGACGGAACCGAAGAAAATGAAGTGGACCGGCTAATGAAAGATATACAAATTCTAATTAAGGAATATGATCAGTAAATACAATCTGATCAGGAATCTATTACTATTATTTTGTCTGAATCATCTGGCAGCGTGTAATCAAAATGGCGATAGAGGATTTAAAAAGCTTAGTGCAGCCGACCGAATGCAACACAAACAGTATGTCGCGAATGGCAGGGTCCTGTATTTGCGATTTTGTTCAAATTGTCATCAGAAAGATGGTAGTGGATTAGGGCAATTGTATCCGCCGTTAAAAGATGCTGATTATTTGAAAGCTGATGTAAACCGGACCGTCAGGATCATCAGGTATGGAATGGAAGGTGAGATAATGGTAAATGGAATTAAATATGATCAATCAATGCCATCAAACCCAAAATTTACACCATTGGATATTTCTGAAATCACAGCGTATATATACAAAGAATTTGCAGATACTACAGTTTTGCTGAAACCAAATGACATAGAAAGATTGCTATTAACGAAGTAAATGAGGTTATTTTTTCAACTATTATACACACAGGAGCTGTTTCAACCTTTGGGCATTTCTTACGGCATGGCCTTCAAAGTCGTTGTTAAAATAAACATAGACGTCTTTATTCATATTATGCCACTCCCTGATCCTGTCAGCCCACCAGTTTAAATTTTCTTCTGAATAACACCCATGTTGGTCAGCTTGATCAGGACCGTGCAAACGCACATACACAAAATCAGTGGTTGCCCTTAAAACACAAGCCAGATGGTTTCCACTCATGATGCAATAAGCTTTATTGTATTGTTCCAGCATCTGAAAGGTGGTTTCCTGGTGCCATTCATGGTGCCGGAACTCAACTGCCATCCTGATTTCGGGAGGGATCATCTTCAAAAAATATTCCAATCGGGGATAATCCACACCAAAAGATGGCGGCAGCTGTACCAATAGCACACCCATTTTTTCTTTTAAAAAAGATATTGCCCGAACCACCCTCATTATCCAGTATTCAGGCTTATACAGTTTTTGAAAATGCGTGAGATTCCTTGGTGCCTTTACCGTGAGGATAAAATGGTCTGGCAATCTAGTGGCCCAGCTAAAAAATACTCGGTCCAATGGCCAGTTATAAAAAGAACTGTTTAGTTCTACTGTATCAAACAGTTTTACGTAATAGTCAAGCCGTAAAGGGCCTTTTACACCTCCCGGATATACAATATTTTCCCAGTGATCGTAACTCCATCCCGAAGTACCTATGATAATAGCCATAAATGCACGATTTTCTTAAAAACCAGTGGGCTTGATGAAAGTTATGAACTAAAAATGGCCGAACGAAAAGATGAAGTAGTTTAAAAAGAAAATGGGATGGTCAGAATTTTAATCAGACAAAGGGTCATAAAACCCATGATGGTTCCTAATCCATTCCTGTTTCTTGGAGTGGTAAAATTTGGCTTTATACTGATCAAGATCTTCAGGCTTCTCGTATGTCCAATCCATCACATCTGTGGCTTCCGGATATTTCATTAGCAGCTTTTCTTTGGCATGACGAAGGTTGATACCTTCTATCCACACTAATTCAATGTCAGTAGAGGTTTTGAAAGAGAGATAAAACTTATGTAATTTTCTGTCGAGCATCAGTCGGTTATCAAAATATATATATTCCTTTGGTTTTTGGTGCTCTTCGGTCGCTGAATTTTCAAAATTATCTGATTTTGAATAATAATAATAGGAATCGGAGGGATATTTTTCGTCAAAAGAACTATTCAGGGTATAAGAAAATGATAATCAATAAGTTGTAAGAATTAGTGAATCAATCCATTCTCAATTGTTTCTCTTGATTTCTCAATCAGTTGTTCCATACTTTCATTTTTTTGGAATGGGAGGATTTCAATAGCGGGATGGATAGTCATTCCCACAGTGCCGGGCGTTAGATCCATTGTTCCAGATGGCAACCTCTTGCCAGTGCCATTGATGGTTACTGGTAAGATGGGTAATCCGAGTTCCATAGCCAACTTAAAAGCGCCCTTTTTAAATTTGCCAATTTTGCTGTCACTGCTTCTGGTGCCTTCAGGAAAAAATACTACGGAAGTGCCGTTTTGTATCGCTTTCTTAGCTTGATTAATTGATTCCAGACTGGCTTTTGTATTAGACCGGTTTACGAAAATATGCCCTACACGTTTACAGGCAATACCTAATATCGGCACCTTTCTTAATTCATACTTCATCACCCATCTGATATCAATACCCAACCAACCGTACATAATGAAGATGTCAAACAAACTTTGATGATTGGCTACAATCACATAGGATTGATTTTTATCAATATTTTTTTTGCCCGAAACCCGTACATGCACCGGTGCAATCCAGCCGTTAAAACGTGCCCAACCAGCACCACCTATCTGACTGCTCAACCTTTTATTGATAAACGACAATAAAATAGCTAATATGCCGAAAATAAATGTAGATAGAATCAGCAACGGGATGTACACCAGCCATTTATAAGGCTGATATAAATAATACAACAGCTTATTCATACAGCTAAATTAATAAAATTTCTAATTAAGATTTATGGGGGCTAAATTCATTGTTTTTCAGCTTCTTATTTGAAAGGTAAAAAAGATAAATTACCCGTAGTAGTACCATTATTACCAGTGGAAGTATGGTTAAGTTGTTATTAAATCCCCACAGAAATAAGATAAGGTAAAATAAAATCATTATTGTAAACAACAAAATAACACTAAATCCAGCTTTTCTGACACTGACAAACATTAATATCAATGCGGGTAATGTCCATAACAGATCAGGGTTTATCCGTGAAACCCTATGATCAGTTCCAAACCATAAAAGCAGTTGCACCACAGCCATTATAGCAGGGAGCAGGAAAACTATTTTGTCTAGCTTAGCATTATGTTTTCCTTTTTGATACTCCTGATAAGTTAAATAGAATACCAATATTAAAATGATCATAAACAATAAAAACACATAGTTAAATTCTCCTGCTTCTGATCCGAAAGGTGTTCCTTCAAGCAATGTTACCCGAGGGCGTAGCAAAGGTTTTTCTTCTGTTCCGGTTTTTAATATCATGCTTTCGAGTCCTTTCATAAGATATTCCGGGAGAAACATGATTTCCTGTATATCCATATTTCGGTCGGTGGGAATCCCCAGACCTAAATCCATTCCCAGGCGTGACCATGGTTGGTTGGTAGAATAACTTGCAATACCTTCCCTGAAAGTCATTTCCTTATACCAACTGGAATCCGCAATTAGTACATTATTGGAAAATGTATGGTACATCGCATCCCGGATACGGGTGGCACAATTATCAAAGAAAAAATCGTATAAATAAAAACGGTTCTCAGGAAGTGCATTGTTTTCAAGGAAGTCAAACAACCGTTGCTTTTCTGCTTGGGTCAGGTTAAACTCATTCTCAAATACTGATTGCTTATAATAGGCATATTCATAAAGAAACCTTTCGAAACTACTGGTAGACAACCAATAGTTAAGCTTACCTCTTGCGAATTTTAAATAAAAATTTTCAGTATCGAAATCGAACGTGCCATAATTATAAACCCTGTCCAAACCCAGTACTGGGTCTTTTACCCTGAAAGCATTATGCCCAAAGGTTTTATATAAGGCTGGGCCTGAGGAGCAGGTGAGCAAACTGATCTCTGCTGACTCACTGAGTGGAGGAGCGGCTTTAGCAGCAGGGGCTGTTAATACACATAACGCAACAACTAAGAATTTGAAGAAAACGGGTGATCTCATCTGATTATCATTATTCTGTCGCAATAATAATAACAAATACGGCAACTTACTAAAATAATGCTTTTGATGATGTTTCATTATTTATCTGTATTTATTTTAAACACATTTTTTTAAGGGCCTATCAATTCCTTGTAATATGGGAGATAATTTCAATTAATTCCCAGATGTAATAATTTTTGAAGAAAAGTTTATTTTCTCATTTTTTCATTGCTTTTGACTGACATAATGCTGGATTGGTTTCTTTGTATTTAATGCGAAATAAGTATATGGAGATAATTTTTTGCCAAAATATCATCTTAATTTTAAAAGTACTCATTTTTCTGAATGTCATGTATTGTTTTGTGATTTATTCACATTGAATTTCAATTTTTGGTTAGATACATTTGTTTTATTACACTTTTTTACCTTTTGTTGGAATACCAAGTGCTAGAAGAAAGATTGGACAGAAACTCAGGCTAATAGAAATGCATGGAGATATGCAAGACGACATAGATTTATGAATAATTGGTTTTATCCTAATGATTTTCTATTAAATTGAACAGTATGAAGACTATTCTAACCACAATAAAGTATTTATTAATATTATTTATATGCGTAATTGGATTGACCTCTTGCCCTGAAAATGTTTCAGGCGTAGAGCACTTGTGTATAAAAAATAAATCCAATAAGGAGATGTTTTTCTGGTATTCAAAAGAGTATACCGCACATCATTATCCGGATACCTTATTATCAATTGAGATTCCGTTGCAAGTAAGAGGTGCTGGCTCAGGAGGATGTGTAGGTGGTATGGAAGGACATATAACATCTTGGGAAGATATATACTCCCAACTGCCTGCAGGGCTTTTTTCGGTTTATTTCTTTGATGTATTTCCAAGTAATCAAGAAGAATGGAATATGTTGAGAAATTCACCACACTTGATTCACCGTAAGGATTTTTCTTTTGCTGAATTGGAGGCAAACAATTATAC
>JAEWLI010000237.1 GCA_023393375.1 Bacteroidota bacterium | reverse complement strand
GTTGTTGCAGCTGGTTCTTGGGTATGAGGAGAAAGTAAAGTTTCCCTTAGCATTTCAGGATCCACTTTTATTGGTTGATTTTCATCTATTTGAATAAGGTATCCGTCTTTTCCTATCACCGGGGTTTTTGTCATTTTCTTGAAAAAAGAGGTTGTCCTCAATTTGAGATTTTTCGTGAGGGGTTGTCTGATTTCAAAATACCCAATACGATGAAAGATAATTTGTAAAAGGAACGAAGGCCATTGATCGAATTCTTTTAAAAGGTAGTTCTTTGATTTTATAAAAGATCTGCCATTCAATTTTCCTTCAGCTGCCCCGTAAGCTTTTTGATCTTTTACTTCTGATAAAGAGAACAATAAAGTATAGTCTGTATTGTTGATCAGATGCAGCCCAACTTCCTGGTCATTGAAAGGAATAAAAGCCAGATACAGGCCTTTTACCCCTACTATTTCTTTTGGTTGGAGTTTATCGTCTTTTTTACTGGTAGCAGGAGCTTCAAAGTGATCTGCTTCTTCCTTTGCTACTACGGCGATTTCTTTTCTTAGTACAGGAATAACAAATCCATCATCGATTTCTACTTCTACAAGATTGTTTGGTAAAAAGTTAATTATAACCCCTTGTTCGTGCCCATGTATCAACCTTACCTTATCCCCGATATGCATATGAGTGGTTTTAAAATGTAAGCCACCAATTTAATGGAAAACCCGCATTACACCATGATTATGAACGTAAAGTTTTGCGGGAAGATGATTCTCAAAAACGTTTTGGATTTGCAAATGAACTTGTACTTTTTCAATTTATACCTCAAAGAGTAGGTTCTCTGGTTCTTCTCTGTAGGTTCGCTCTAGCTTCTCTGTAGAGATACTTTTTTAATATTCAATACCGAATAAAAGATTTAACCGCGAAGTTCGCTAAGTAAAAATGATCGCGAAGTTCGCAAAGAAATGAGTGATCTCCCTTATCGACCTTGGCGTATTTACTTTGTGCTCTTTGCGGTTTGTTTAAATGATATTGAAGAGTAGTTAACGGATATTGTCGTGGAAAACCGCGAAGTACGCCAAGAAGAACGAACGCAATGTGCTTCAAGCAATGAGAGATCCTTCTTAGCGACCTTGGCGTAATACTTTTCATTCTTTGCGGTTTTATTTAAATTGTAGTATGAGATTATAGTCCTAAGAAATGACTGAACTACCACAGCAATCTTTACGATTGAAAAATGTTGCTATAATTAATTTTGAAATGAATAAAACCTTAAATTGTTACCTGAAAATTTATTTACAATGACAGAAGACGAATTAGCTAACAAAGTAATAGGTATTGCCATAGATGTACACTGTGTACTAGGTTCAGGGCTATTAGAAAATGCTTATAAAGAATGTTTATACTATAAAATATGGAAATCAGGTAAAATTGTCGAAAAAGAAAAACCAATGCCATTGATTTTTGAGGAAGTTAAATTAGAATGTGGCTATCGTATTGATTTACTTATTGAAAATAAATTGGTTATTGAATTAAAAAGTGTTGAAGCTTTAAATGATGTCCATCTAGCCCAGACATTAACGTATATGAAACTGGGAAACTATAAATTGGGGTTGCTAATTAATTTTAATGTGACATTATTAAAATATGGCATTAAAAGAGAGTGAATGGTTTATAGTATAGACATTAAAACATAGAGGTCTCAGCGGCGTATCAAATAATACAAATTAACCGCAGAGTACACAATGTATAGGTATCGCAAAGTATGCTAAGAATTATTCAACCCCGCTAGCGACTTTTACAATAAATCTTCCCGCCCTTAGCAGTTACAAAATTTTAGCTCTTAGATATTCTGACTTCACAGGAAATTTAAACAAATAAATCCACATTTAGAAATATAACCAATGAAATTTCATGCCATGTTTACTAAATTCAAGCGCAGGGGCAGGAAGGTGAATCATATTAATTCCAAATAGCAGGTATTTCATCACCCTGCTTTTGGTTTTGATATCAGTCAGGTCCAGGTCAATGGACAGAAAATACTGGCGATAAGGGTTTTGAGTATCTCTTGCCATGATAATATTTTCTACGCTATAACCCAAACCTATATTGAGCCACTTTGGAAAATTGCTTGTTTCGGGCAAAAATTTGTCCACATCCACACTCAACCAGAAAGTCTGACCATTATAATCTTTGAGAATTTCTTCCCAAAGTGTAGATCCCAAAACCTCAGGTCGTTGACTGGCATAACCAGACCGGTGGAAAGAATATTTTATGTGGAATCTCGGCTCGTCCCATAGCGCATATTGTGAGAATGCCAGTAATGATCCTATTGAATTAGCTGCCAGATCTGATACTGAAGCCCCATAATCACTTGAAAAGCCATCCAACAGTTCGACCTGACTGATCAACAAAAATCCTGTGACACTGCCCCAGAGATTTGCTTTTTTATCATTCACACCCCATCCTCTCAATACCTCAATACCAGCCTTGCTCAGTTGGTAGGAACATAAAATATGCCCTGCTTTATCTGCCTGTTTCCATTCAGGTAAGTCATTGAAAAAGTGAAAAGACGTACGGGGTTGGTCTTTGTACCATGCCTCAGAAAGAATGGCCAATGCTGCAATATCCAGTGCAGCCAGCGTGATAACTGTGGCTCTTATTTTTCTTTTCCTGCTTCGATCAGCGTCATCAGGATCAGAATATTGCCCAAAAACATTTGGGCAGTTAATTAAAAAAAGGAACAATAAGCAGACAGATATTAATTTTTGCATGGATCATTAAAGGTCAGTTAATTTGCTCTCTTTCGGTGCCAGTTCCTGATCTTCTTTAATAATAGCATCCTGATTTTTGGCATCTTCATCTTCTTCTTTATTTTTTTCTTTTTTCGCTTTTATGTTCCGGAATACTTCATTCAACTTATCAAAACTTTCTGTATGCATCAAAGAAAATCCTGCCGTAGTAGAAGTAAGCCCCTGCCTGTTAAGTGAGTTGTAGTTGAAGGTGTTGTAATTGGTTTTATTGTACATTTTCACCCGCAGTTTTCCATTGGGAGTCAGTAGATATTCAACTGTCCAATCACCTGCAATAGCTCCGAGGTTGGTCTGATTTTGTTGATTGGTGAATCCACCATCACGGGTTATCCTCAGCCTTCCATCCATAGTAGTATAACTCAACCGCAATTGGAACGTATTAAATGCTTCTTGATCAAGGGAGTTCAAGTCAACATCTATTTCAAGGTTTTCATCAAATTGAGTGATCCAATAACTTAGCTGGTTGGATATAAATTCACTTACGCTATTGCCCAGTGACCCACTTACATCAAAAGAATTCTCGGGGGAAAATCGCCGTAATACCATGAGGCTAAATACCTGGCGTTTCATTTCCTGTTCATCCGAACGGATTTTATTCCGAAATCCATTAATATAAGTATCCAAAGGATATGTAGCCCCGCTTTCCGGACTACTGATCATCATTGGATAATCAGATATATCAATATCAAATCCAATATCCGGCGACATAAGATCGCCTTGAAGATCCAGCAGCACCTTAGCGGGATATTTTCTTTTCACATCCGGATATGACCACAATGCGGTATCTAATAAAGGTGCTATGGATGCCATTTGATCATAAGTGGCATTGATATTCATTTGAGCTTTATATGGATCACCAGTCCAAGTGATCAAACTTTTTGGGTTTATCGTAAATTCTTTATTGATGACATTGTATAAAGTAAAATTATATCCCCCTTCCATGATCTCAAAATCACCAAACATCCTGAAATCGCTTTCTGTATCAATTTGTAATTTTATTTTTCCATTGCCCCTCCCTCTGATAATGTCCCCGGCTTTGATGTCAAATATAAGTTCACAATATGCTTCAGGGGTGATATCCAGATCGAAATCGAGTTTTAATCCTCGTATGTCAATCTTATTAACTGCATCCTCTGAAACAAGTGAGTCGCTTCTTGTGATAAATCGAATAAAGTTTTCTTGTTCTACAGTAGAACCTCCCCCTAAAGGGATAAATATTTTTGTGCCTCTTTGTGTGGTCGCATTGGCAGAGATGTTAAGGTTAGTGGGAGCACCAAGAAAATTTACATTACCACTCACTATTGCAACACCATAATATAAATCATTGATCCTGGAGTTGGTATTTAGTACTTTAAAATCGGTAAGCTGGCAATTGATATCCATAATGAAGTTTTTTAATCCCGTATGATAAAAACCTCCTGATAGTTGTGCCCGGTTTAATTCATCATCTCTTAATATAAGGTTGTCCACACCTATCACATTTTCATCCAGCCTAACTTCACCTGAAAATGTATAGTCGGTATTTAAATAGTTTACTTTTAGCTTACCATTTTCTATTGAACCGGTACCATACAGTTCAGGCTGTCTAAGGGATCCCCGAATAATAAATTCGCCACTAGCGTGACCATTTATTTGTGAAAACAAGTCCGCTACAAATGGTTCAGCAATATTCAGGTGTGCCTGGTTGAGCAATGCGAACAAATGCAGTTGATTTTCCTCATCCTGGGGGTCAACATACCCATTCATTGCAATAATTTTTTGATTATTCCTGATCACATCCAATCCAATGTTCAGATGTTTAACCTGGTTATTCCATAAGGAATTTAATGTGATATGGCCAACAGGAAAATTTCCGATGGAAAAATCCTGTACATCAACCTGACTTTCCCATATCAAATTTTTACTGATGTTGGTCAGCTGGAGATTACCATTTACCCTACCGTTTAATCTATTTTTCTTAAATAACGGATTAAGGTTGTTAAGTGTAAAGTCCCTGATATGCATCTCCAACTTTTTCTGAGTGGAATCGGGAGAAATTGATCCATTTAAGGAAATGCTTTGTTCCTCGTGGTAAAATACAAAGTTGTTGAGGGATACCGTTTTATTGTCTATTACAATATTGTTGTCTTCGCTCAACAACCAGTTTTTTTCCAGAATTTGGATATCGGAAGAATCAATGACAATTTGCGTAATATCATACAAAAAATCCAACTTGCCTGACAAGGTTGCTGAATTTTGTGAATTACTTTGTTGCAATCCTATTGAAAAATCGGCTTGTTTGCCATTCCAATCAATGGTGGTAAATAGATTTTCAGATCGTTCAATCCTATCAACAGACTGTTTTGACGAGGCAATATGTGCGGTGGCATTTACATCTGCCCGATCAATATTCTTGCTTAGTTTAAAATCAAAAAGGTTATTATAGAAATTATATTTTCCAATATTAATAGTGTCGATAGTAGAATAAGCCGATACTAAATTTGTATATCCTCCGGTCAAAACACCTTCAATTCTAGCATTTTCTGAAATATAAGCAGTAGGAGAGAAGAGTTGGATTAAGGGGTTAATATTCTTCAAATTCACTTCATATTTCAGATAATAATCGTTTATCTGATCGAGAGATATTATTTTTTTCTTATAATATTCTTCTATCAAATCAGCCTGATTTAAAATACTGAGCCTGTATTCTTCATATTGATCCTGTACATCATTGATTAACCTTGAAAATTTGTAATTTCCGGTAAGGTTGAGAGAAAAATGATCAGATTGAACGTATAGGATTCTTTCCTGATCACTTTTTTCAGAAATGATATTCAAATAATCAATTTCTGCTTCCCTGCTATTAACACTTACGAATGCGTTCGATATAGTCGCAGTTCCAAGAAATTCATCCAATTTGAGGCCTGTAAAATCCACATCAATATCGGCACTGAGGAGGTATTCGTCATCGGAAAGTTTCAATTCTCTTAGTGATGCTGTGTCCAAACGTGCCGTCAGCTCAATTTTATTTTGTTCCCCACGTATGTCAATCATGCCTTGGGCATCAAAGCGGAGATTATCATCATTAATGTTTACTGTGCCTATAAATAATTCCTTGGTAAACCTAGCATCAGCATTAATATTTTTGTAACGGTATTCATTGAAGTCGAAATAGTTAAAGAAAGCCCTTAATTTAAAATCCGCGTTCTCGGGCTGAATCCCTTTCCCTGCAATTTCTCCCCACATATCTACCTGATTGAGCATTTTATTTCCTACCAGTTTGCCAACATCAAAGTCAGTAAGTGCGAGATTACCGGAGTATGCAGTTTGGCTGGGAACATCATTTAGTTTTAGGTTAATGTCAGAATCAATTAAGCCTAAAGGGGATGTAAATTTTCCTCTGGCCACAAAGTCGAACAAAAATCCTGTAAGGGTGACATTATTGGCTGTTATATAATCTATGGGAGAAACTTTTGCATATACATTGCGAGACAGCATAGATTCAAAATCCTTGCTGGATATAAAAGTTTGATCCAGGTCAATATCAAAGAGCGTTTCCTTATATGCCGGAAGTCCGGTAATATTCATGTCTCCCTGTAGCAACGTTTTTTCACCAAAGGCTATGACAAAGTCGTTGAAAGAGAACCGGCTAATCATACCATTAAATTTTCCTGCAATGGTGAAAAAGTGATCATAAGTCGCGAAATTTGGAGCAAACCAGCCCAAATCTTTTGAGTAAATTTTTGATTGGGATAAATCCGCCCGTATCGTCACCTGGTGATTAAAATTGGAAAGGCCTTCCATTCGATCATAATGAAAGACCATATCGGTTTTCAGTATACTGGATCCTACTTCAAGCTCCATATCCCTCATTGCCATTGTAGATTGAGAAATTGAAAACTGTGTTTTCAGTTTTGACACTCTCATTCTGCTTTGATTGTCGATACAAGATAAATGATCAATGTTTATTTCAAATGTGTCTTTATGGATCCGCATGTCATTAAACCTTCCATTGATCTCACTAAAGCCAAAATGGGCTACGTCCCACCGGTTTACAACCGAATCTTTGTACAAGTTATTGAGCGTAAACCTGGAGTTGTCCAAAAACACCTCGCCTATTGAAAATACCTTTCCTTTCCCTTTTCCGCCTGTTGAAAGGACCTCTCTGATTTTTTTGGCAAAAAAGGACATATTCATCAAACTATCCGGGGAATTGTTTTTTAAAGCTACACTGGCTCCTGACAACCACGCTTTATCCAGGTGAATATCATCTTTTCCAAATAATGAGGTGAGATTGAAGTTGATTGTCATTTCATTGATGTCAATTAACTTTTCCCCTTCCGTGTCTTTTATAGAAATGCCATTTACATAAAGTTCGTCATACCAACTTAAATTCACATATCCGATTTCAACAGGCAGTTCAATTTTGTTTGAGATTACGCTTGCCAGTTTTTTTACTATTTTTGTCTGAATTCTTGGGTTGTGCAAAGCCGCTACAATCACAATGATTGTAGAGAATAATATTGTTAATCCAATTAAAAATATTTTGAAAACTTTACGGTGTCTCAACCTTAATTATATTAATCGTGAAACCTGTTATATTGGCCATTGAATCTTCTTGTGATGAAACGTCGGCAGCTATTATTATTAACGGAAAGGTAGTCAATAATATCATAGCCTCGCAGAAAATTCATCAAAAATATGGCGGTGTTGTTCCGGAATTAGCCTCCCGCGCTCATCAATCAAATATTGTACCAGTGGTAGATAATGCCATTGAAATGGCGGGAATTTCTCTTAAGGAATTAGATGCCATAGCTTTTACAAGAGGCCCCGGTTTATTAGGGGCATTGTTAGTGGGATTATCTTTTTCGAAAACAATGTCGCTGGCTTTAAATATTCCACTTATAGAGGTAAACCATATGCAGGCTCATATCCTGGCACATTTTATTGATGATCCAAAACCCTCTTTCCCATTTCTTTGTCTGACAGTGAGTGGTGGTCACACACAGATTGTGTTAGTAAAAGATTATTTGGACATGAAAATTATTGGACAGAGCCAGGATGATGCAGTAGGGGAAGCATTTGATAAATCTGCTAAATTATTAGGTCTGCCATATCCAGGGGGCCCACTTATAGATGAATATGCCCAAAAAGGAAATCCATTGGCTTATGCATTTCCGGGTTCTGATATGCCAGATCTTGATTATTCATTTTCAGGTATCAAGACAGCCTTTCTTTATTTTTTAAGAGACAATATCAGGAAAAATCCGGATTTTATAAAAGAAAATATGGCTGATATTTGCGCAAGCTTGCAACACGCTTTGATTCAAATGCTATTGAAAAATCTTGTGAAAGCTTCAAAGAAAACGGGTATTAAAGAAATTGCAATTGCTGGTGGTGTTTCGGCCAATTCAGGATTAAGGAAAACCTTGGTAGAAACTGCTGAGCATCTAAAGTGGAATACGTATATTCCTGATTTTCAATACTGCACAGATAATGCCGCAATGATTGCCATGGCAGCGCATTTCAAATATCAAGCAGGTGTTTTTTCTGACATTTCAGTGGATCCTCTTCCCCGTATGAAACTATAATGATTTTTTAAATAGATTTACCAGGCTCAACACTTGCCTTGGCGAACACGTTAACTTCTAGAATCTTTATATTTTTTTCTTTCAAATTAACTATTAACTTTAAACAATTAACAAGGGTAATTACAATGTCCGAGAAAAAAGACAGGTTTTCGAATAATATCAATATAAAAAATAGAAAGGCAAGTTTTGAATATCATTTCCTCGATACTTTCACTGCCGGAATAATGTTGCAGGGTACAGAAATCAAATCAATAAGGGAAGGCAAGGCAAACTTGCAGGAATCATATTGTGCATTTAAAGAGAATGAACTATGGATACTGAACCTGCACATTAGCCCTTACGATATGGGCACTCATTATAATCATGAACCTAAAAGGGAAAGAAAACTGCTGCTAAGTAAAAAGGAATTAAAAAAATTAGATGCCAAGAGCAAAGAAAAAGGCCTGACAATTATCCCATTTCGTCTATTTATTAATCAAAGGGGGTTGGCAAAGGTAGAAATAGCATTGGCAAAGGGGAAAAAATTGTATGACAAACGTGAAGATATAAAACAAAAAGACTTAAAACGGGAGTTAGACAGGATTAAAATATAAACATCAGGAAGGGACAATAATAAATGGATCAAGAATTTGGTATATGCAGGTTAAGTGTAGTACCGGTACGTCATTCCGACAGCGATAAAAGTGAGATGGTAAACCAGTTATTATTTGGAGAGCATTATACTGTTTTGGAAAAAAGCAAGAACAGGACCTGGTTAAAAATCAATAATCATTTTGATGGTTATGAAGGCTGGATCAGCAGTAATCAACATAGTGGTATTTCGCTGGATTATTTTGAACAGGTCAATAACTCAGATTATAAAATTACCCTTGAGGTCACATCCAATATCTTATTTAAAAAAAACCGGATGCCTATTTTGTTGGGCAGTATTTTGCCAATTGCCACCAATGAACTTTTCAAAATGGAAGAACAACTGGCATATAATGGCAATGCCAAAAGCTTAAGCCAAAGATATCAGGTGGAACAAATGATAGAGATTGCCCGTAAATATCTTGATGCGCCATATCTGTGGGGGGGTAAATCGCCTTTTGGAATTGATTGTTCCGGTTTTACCCAAATGGTGTTCAAAATTGGAGGCTATAAACTGAAAAGGGACGCTTCCCAACAAATCAACCAAGGGTGGGTGATCGATAAATTATCAGCGGCCATCCCGGGTGATCTGGTGTTTTTTGAGAATGCCATTTCCGGCTCTGCTCATGTGGGAATAGTAATGGAAGAACAACAGGTGATTCATGCTTCTGGGAAAGTAAGGATAGATACCTTAACAGAAGATGGTATTTTCAACGAAGAATGGAACAAGACAACGCATAAACTGACAGGAATACGAAGGATAACCAGAAAATAAAAATATGGTACACCGACAAGCTTTGGTATTAAACCAGGATTACAGACCGCTGACAGTATGTTCTGTGCAACGGGCTTTTCTCCTTGTTTTTTTGCAAAAAGCAGAATTGGTATCCCAATCGGTAAATGGAGCTTTAAAGACAGTCTCACGATCTTATCCCGCACCTGCTGTTATCCGTTTATATGCGTATATCAATATCCCCTACAAAGGAGTGATTCTGTCCAGAAACAATATTTTCAAACGTGATGGTTATGCTTGTCAATATTGTGGTGATTCCAGGGATTTGACGTTGGATCACCTTATTCCGAAAGCCCGTGGAGGTAAATCCACTTGGTTTAACCTTGTAACCGCTTGTAAAAGGTGTAATACGAGAAAAGGTGATTATACTCCGGAAGAAGTAGGAATGCTGGTAAAAACCAAACCTTATAAACCTTCCTATATTGTTTTTTTACGTGATCTTTCAGGTTCACTCAGAGAAGAATGGATGCCTTATCTTGCCAGTGGAGCCTGATTATTTTTTGTAGATTATGGATGTAATCGGAATAATTCCAGCATGTGGTAAAGCCGAACGTTTGTCACCCCTTCCATGTAGTAAAGAGATTTACCCGGTCGGTTTACAATATTCTGAATACTACCAAAAATTTTTCCCTAAAGTGGTTTGTGACCATTTATTAGATTATTTTAAGAACGCCAAAATCCCTAAAGTACATTTTATTATCAGATCTGATAAGCAGGATATTCCTGAATACTTTAAGAAAAGGGAAGATATTCCACTGAATATCTCTTTCAGCGAAATGAATCATTCACCTGGTACTCCTTTTACAATTGATTCCATATTTGATATCACCCAGGATAAAATCTCCGCGCTTGGCTTTCCTGACATTCTAATTAAACCCTCTACTGCGTATCAAACTGTTTTAGCCAAGCTGGTCCAATCGAATTTTGACATAGTATTGGGTTTATTCCCGATAGAAAGAAAGTATAGCTGGGATATGGTAGAATTTAATCAAACCACAGTGGAGAAAATTATTATTAAATCCCCTGACACTGTTTTAGACTTTGGATGGACATTCGCTATCTGGAAGCCGTCTTTTACGGCATTTATGCACGAGTACCTTAAACAAATCCAGCTTCTTGATCATCAGGAATTATATGTGGGCAATGTGATTCAGGCCGCTATATCAGCAGGTCTTAAGGTGGGTTATGAACTATTTGATTCCGGGGCCTGCATTGACCTGGGGAAACCAGAAGATTTAAAAGTAATTTATAAAGATTGGTAGTTTACAACCATCCTTCTTCTACAGCCGATTGAATGATGTGTTTCTGACAATAATTCCACAAAATTGAAGAACCATCATCGATATGTTTGTTCTTCGAAGTAACCATTTCCGCACTAATGTTATTTTCTTTCCATGACCTACCTTGACTAGCGTAATTCATAAGCATAGGATGCATTCGGTCAAGGGCGTTGGCAAATTTAGCTTCCGCAGTTATTTTGTCTTCAAATTCATCCCATATTTGACGATATTCCACAGCCTGATCATGAGGAAGCATATTGAATAAACGGTCTGCAGCTATTATTTCTTTTTCGCGCTGTAAAGTTTTTGCCTTTTCGTCATATACATAAGCATCTCCGGCATCTATTTCCACGATATCATGAATCAAAATCATCTTTAAAACCTTAATAATATCAAGTGGTGTATTGGCATACTCACTCAACAGAATTGCCATAAGTGCCAGGTGCCAGGAATGCTCAGCATCATTTTCACGCCGGTTGCCGGAAGCGGTATAATTCATCCGGAGTATGTTTTTAATTTTATCGGCTTCAACAATAAATTCAACCTGTTTTTTAAGACGGTCAAGGTCGGCCATGGATTATATTTTGTTTAAATCAAATGGTGTGATCTGATAAACATAATAGTTCAACCAATTAGAAAAAAGCAAATTAGCATGACTTCTCCATCTGACTATTGGGAAATTATTGCAATCGTTCTGCGGGAAATAGTTTTCCGGGATATCAATTTCCAAACCTTTGGACAGATCACGGTCATATTCCTCTTTTAGTGTGAGGGGATCATATTCTGCATGACCGGTCACAAATACTTGTTTTCTGTTTTTTGAAACTACTATATACACACCAGCTTCTTCCGATTCGCTAATGAGCTCCAGTTCTTTATTTCCCAAAATGTCTTCTCGTCTAATTTCAGTATATCTGGAATGGGGAGCAAGAAAAATATCGTCAAATCCCTGAACTATCGGCTCGCTTTTAGTAAGAAGTGTATGTTTATAAATTCCAAACTTCTTTTTCTGCATCGGATATTTTTTTATTCCAAAATGATGATACAACCCCGCCTGAACAGCCCAACAAATATATAAGGTAGAAGTGACGTTCTGCTCCGTCCAATCCATTATTTGAGTAAGTTCTTTCCAGTAATTAACGTCCTCAAATTCGAATTGCTCTACAGGGGCACCGGTAATAATCATACCGTCGTATTTTTGATGACTGATTTCCTGAAAAGATTTGTAAAAATTATTCAGGTGATCTACCGGTGTGTTTTTTGAAGCATATGATTCTGTATGCAATAAATCTACCTCCACCTGAAGGGGAGTGTTAGCCAGCAGCCTCAAAAGATGCACTTCGGTATTGATTTTTAATGGCATCAGGTTCAGGATCACGATTTTCAAAGGCCTAATATCCTGTTGGATAGCCCTCTTTTCATCCATCACAAATACATTTTCTTTCCTCAGCACATCAAAAGCCGGCAATTTATCAGGAATCTTAAGTGGCATATGATCCTCCTTGTTTTTGTTGGTAAAAATAGTCTGCAAATTTAGGCGATTTCATAATAAATTTCGAGCACGAAGGTTAATAGTTCCGATAATATATGGATCAGTTTGTTCAATAATTATATCTGATCACCTTCATTTAAATAATCCAATATTGTTTTTAATTATTCTGTTAATCACTAAATTTGAGATTCGTTTGTTTAGCATCATGAAAATATTAAAAGTAATAATTGTTGGTATTTTAGGCATCATGGCATTAATGATGATAATCTCCGTATTTATTCCTTCTTTGGTAGTGATGGAGAGGAGTATAGTTATCAAAGCTCCGAAAGAATTTATCTTTCAACAGGTAAATGATTTCAGGAACTGGAATAATTGGTCCCCTTGGATGTTATCTGATTCCACCATGGTGATCAAACTTGAAGAATCTCGAGGAGGTGAAGGATCAGTTTTTTTAAATTGGGAAAACAGTAACAGCAAAGGAACGATTAGCATTTCAAAAAGCGTGCCTTTTGAATTAATCGAGACCATCATTGAGCGGGATAATTTTTCACCGGTAAGGGGTACTCATAAATTTGAGGAATTATCTGATGGTGTCAGGGTTCATTGGAACATGCAAACCGATATGGGCAAAAGCCCGTACCGGAAATATAAAGGTTTTTTTCTCGATAATATGATCGGGTCTAAAATGGAAAAAGGGTTACAAAACTTAAAGTATTATACTGAAAATAATGTAGGTACAGCGGTTTTAAAATAGAATTATTCAATGTCGCCTGCCCAACCCAGCATTCCCCCTTGCAGATTATTCAACTCCTTAAAACCCAAATCATGCATGATACCACATGCATTTCCACTTCTTTGACCACTCCTACATATTACATAATAGGTCTTATCTTTATCGAGTTGATCAACCTTCGATTTAAATTCAGGGTCATAAATATCAAGTAAAATTGCTCCAGGGATATGTCCGCTGTCATATTCCTTGGGTGTACGCACATCCAGCAGCACATACTCATTATTATTCTTTGAGTTGATCAACTCTTCCAGTTCTTCCGAATTTATTTCCTGATATTTCATATCACAAGCATAATTAATTGTCAAAGCTACTAAAAAATACAAAGATAATTTCTTCATCCGAAAAATATCAGATAACTGCCTGACAACGATTCATGCAATTTATTACTTCTACTACTTCTTTCATTTTAAGGGAATAGTAAATGTTTTTGCCATCCCGAGAACTGCTAAGAATCCCTTTCAATTTCATGTTGGAAAGATGATGAGAAGTCAATGACTGTTCAGATGCCAATTTCTCACAAATATCATTAACACATAATTTTTCATTCCTTGTCAGAAGATCAATAATACCTATTCTCAATGGATGAGCAATGGTCTTGAGAATAAAAGCTACAAACTCCAGCTTCTTAATATCGACTTCCGCTTTTAAAATTTCCATCTGCATAATTTTATTTTTATATATACCAAACGAATACATATGATCATATGTTCAAATTTAATAGAAATTCTCACATTATAATAATTAAATTTTGATTTTTAATAAAAAGCTTGGATAATTTTTAGATTGTATGAAAAAAATCCATAATATTGTCCTGTAACATGCCTTAGTTATAATGGATCATTTAGATACGGTCATCAATAGTAGCTCAATAGGATTATGCCTGCTTGACAAAGAATTTACCATTATCAGTTCCAATCATCAATTTGCTAATATTCACAATACCTCACCCGATGAGATAAAAGGGGAATCGATTTTTAAGTACGCACCTTTAATGAAAAAAAAATTGACTGATCTGGATGGACTCAAAAGTTTGTTTCAGGGAATCCCAATGAATATTAAGCCGTTTTACAGTAAAAATATTATTGGCAGTACTCCTGAATATTATATTGCACCAATTATAGAAGGGCAAGAAATTACCAAATTCACTTGTCAGGCAACATTAATTGATAATTCCCTATCACAAGATTTTCAAAATATTGCTTGGGAAAATATGTTGCCCTTGATCATAGATCACATCCCTTACCGAATATTTTGGAAAGATACTGCATATCGATTTGCCGGATGTAATAAGGCTTTTTTACAGGATGCTGGCTTAACAGATTTTGAACAGATCAAAGGCAAGACTGATTATGATTGTATTTGGAAAGAACATGCTGATTTGTTCCGTAAAGATGACAAGGAAGTAGTAGAAAAAGGTATTAGTAAAATTAATTATGAAGAAGTCCAATCATGTACAAATGGGCAGCTCAAATGGTTGAAAGTATCAAAGATTCCAATTCGGGACGATGCCGGTGAAATAGTTGGTGTATTTGGTTCTTATGAAGAAATTACTGAAAAAAAGATAGCGGAACAAGCTTTACAACAAAGCGAAAAAAGGTATCGTGAGTTGGTGGACTTTTTGCCTGAAACCATCTTTGAAATTGATGTGGAAGGTTACATTACATATCTTAGCCCAAATGGTTTCAAGTCATTAGGATATGATGAAGCAGATTTAGATAAGAAAGTTCACCTTACCGAAATTGTAGTAGAAAACAATAAAGATAGAAGTGTATTTGATTTCGATACCTTTATTCGTTTACAGCAAGCAAAAAAAGTAACAGAACATCTGGGAATAAGGAAAAACGGAACATCATTCCCCATCGCAGTAGCATCAGTACCTATTGAAAACCAAAATGTATTAATAGGATTCAGGGGGATCATTTATGACCTTTCAGTATCGAAACAAGCTCAACTGGAGTTGCTGAAAGAAAAAAACATGCATAAGGCCATACTCGATGCTATGCCCGATGTTTCCTTCGTTTTGGATGAGCATGGAACTTATCTGGAATTTCTGAGTGTAAATGAGGATCTTATGATCAGGCCATCAGTTGAATTAAAAAATAAAAAATTACAAGACTTTTTCAACCCTGAAACCACTAACCAATTTATTGAAGCCATTCAAACCACCATTCAAACAAGACAATCGCAAAATATTGAATACAACTTTAAAACTATTCAAGGCAACATTTTATGGTTTCATGGAAGAACCTCATGTTATTATGACGAATTGCAGAAAAAACATCTGGTGATCTGGACTGCAAGAGAAATCACAGAATTGAAAAATATTCAAAATCAGCTGGAAGAAAGTAAAGAGAACTTATCTATCACGTTAGAAAGTATTGGAGACGGGGTAATTGCTACAGACAAGGAAGGTGCAATTGTAAGCATGAATGCAGTTGCCGAGTATTTAACAGGTTGGAGCCGGGTTGATGCTATCGGAAAAAAGATTGATGAAGTATTTAATCTATTTAGTGCCACACATAATTCACCTGTTAAAAATCCTATTTATCGTTCTATTCAGGAAGGCAGGATAATTGTATTGGGAAATAACACTAGTCTCCTTTCCAAGGATGGTGCATCTCACCAAATCACTAATAATTCAGCTCCAATCCGAAAAAAAGATGGCTCTATATTGGGTGCAATTATTGTTTTTCAGGATGTTACGGACAAATACCGCAAACAGCGGGCTTTACAGAAAAGTGAAGATCGCCTTAAACGAGCACAGGAAGTAGCTCATGTGGGGGATTGGGAATTCGTGATCGGAGGGGACAAAATTTGTGGCTCAGAAGAAGCTTTCAGAATTTACGGATACAAAAGAATAATCCCTTGCATTTCAATAAGGAAATGCCTGGCACCCGTTCATCCGGAAGATCTTGAAAAAGTAACCCGGGCTTTTGAACGACTGATAGAAGATGCCCATCACTTTGATATTGAGTACCGTATATTCAAAGCCCATTCCCGACAGTTGAGATATGTCAGGGCAATTGCCAAACCATTTGTGGAATCGGATGGCAAAGTAGTTATATTGGGGACTATTCAGGATGTGACAGAGACAAAAATGTCAGAAGAAGAATTGAAAATCAGGAATTCCGAACTGAATAATTTTGTGTACCGGGTATCACACGACCTTAGGGCACCTTTAAGTTCAATCAAAGGATTAATTGCGCTTCAAAAGATGCACAATAATACCGATGATATAAATTATCCGGATATGATGGAGAAAAGCATCAACAAACTGGATCAGTTTATTCGTGATATCCTCAGTCACTCAAGGAATTTGAATACGGCACCACAGATTCAGGAAATTGACTTCCATGCAGTGATCCAACACTGTTTTGAGGAACTTACCTTTATGACTAATTTTGAGTCAATAGAAAAGTATGTTACCATTAAAGGTCAGAAATTTTACGGCGATCAGGTGCGCATGAATGAAATATTCAGAAACCTCATATCAAACAGTATCAAATATTCAAATACATCCATTGAGAACAAGTTTCTTAATATTCTTATAGAAGTTTCAGACGAAGAAGCATTGATACAGGTAGAAGACAATGGTATTGGCATTCCCTATAATATTCAATCGAAAGTTTTTGATATGTTTTATAGGGGAAATGAAAAATCCGACGGTTCTGGCATTGGTTTATACATTGTAAAACAAGCCGTACAAAAACTGAATGGATTAATACTATTGGAGAGTGAGCCGGAAAAAGGATCAAAGTTCACACTTAAGCTGCCTAACCAGGAAAATATTTTAATTTAACCCTGCTGTTTTATAAAAGGAATTTTGACATATTGATGTAATCCTGATCAGGGTAATAAATGAATAATGCTGAACCTTGTTTGATCATTTCTATAATCTCCTTATGCTGATCTGGTGGTATAGATGGGCAACCAAAACTACGGCCCAGTCTGCCTGCTTTTTTTATAAAATCATCAGTAGCATATGCGGCACTGTGCATCACTATAGCGCGTTTTAGGGCATTGTCATTTACACCTTCTTCCATCCCGTTTAAGTAAAGGGAAAAGCCATGTTTGCCAAAATAAGTATTGCCTGTGACATAAAAACCAAGACTACTCATATTGGAATTGGGTACATTAGAAAACTTAGTAGCGAATTCATCGCCTGTATTTCTACCATGTGAAACCAGTGTATGATGAACAACCGTCAAATCATCCATATCGATGATCCACAATCTTTTCTGATTCGATGACAACGAAAAATCGATAACGGTTAGGTATTTCTGGTTAGTAAGCTGATTGGATGTTTTTAAATGAGTATAGCCTTTGATGGCTTTATAAAAGACATCGAACGATGGTTTTACATCTGTTGAAGCCAGGAGGTCATACTGGCTACGGATCATGATTTCTCTCGATGTGTTCACACGATTATTACTGAACCCTGAAGTGAAGATCATCAGTGTTAATGCAGGAACTATTAATTTCATCTGGTACGTTTATGACTTTTTATTGAAGTTACTACTACCTAAACAAAATGAAGGGGAAAAAATTCAATCAGGTGGAAAAAAATGGAAGAAAAGGAGAAAATTATCCGTTGGGCCTCATGAAATGGTTGGAGTAACAACAATTCATTTCTATGAAGCAGTGGAATCTTCCAGGTCCCTCAAATCTACAGGTACTACCCTGGAAATACCTTGTTCTACCATGGTAATGCCATAAATCACATCAGTAGATGCCATTGTTCTTTTGTTGTGGGTGACAATGATAAATTGGGAATCAACCGAAAATTTCTTGATGATTTGATTGAATTTGTCAATATTGGCATCATCCAAAGGCGCGTCTACTTCATCAAAAATACAAAATGGAGCAGGTTTTAAAAGATATATTGAGAACAGCAACGAAGTAGCTGTGAGCGTTTTTTCACCTCCCGAAAGCTGATTGATTGTTAACGGTCTTTTGCCCTTGGGTTTGGCAATGATATCAATAGACGATTCCAAGGGATCATCAGGATGAGTAAGTTTTAGGTCACAATCATCTTCCTCAGTAAACAAGGAGCGAAACACTTTAATAAAGTTTTCCTTTATTTTGTAAAAAGAATCAAGAAATGCTTCACGGGCTACCTGATCAATTTCAGTGATGGTAGATAGCAATGATTCTTTTGCTTTGATCAAATCATCCTTCTGCTCAATGATGAATTCATGCCGCTGCTTGATCTCATTATAGGCTTCCATCGCCATAGGGTTGATTGGGCCAATTTTTTCAAGCCTGTCTTTGATTTGAATGACTTTTTGACGAAGTTCTTCTTCTGTTTCTTCAATTTCAACATCATCCTGATGTTTCAGAATCTCCTCAAGGTCGATATTAAATTCCACCGACAACCGTTCTTTTACAGAGGTTAGTTGCAACTTGAGATCGTTCAATTTATTCTGCAACTCCATCAACAGCATATCAATTGCTTCCCGGTTATGGGAGAAATCACGCAATTCTTTTTCTACTTCATCGATATTCCCACGTGCTTGGTAATAGTCTTTTTCAGCTTCATTTACGGCCTGTTCTATAGTTTCTTTCTCCCGGTACATCTCTACCAGTTCATCTTCATTATGATCGCTCTTTTCGAGCAGGATCATAATTTCCTCTTCATTCCGGTTTAGTTCTACCTGATTTTTTTGAATGCGCTCACTACTGCTGTCGAAAGTACTTTGTTTAAAGGTGATTTCCTGATCTATGCTGTTGATCTTGTTCTGTTGTTGATGGTAAACAAGGTTTTCCTGGTTGAGTGCAGATAACTTTATTCCCAGAAGCTCATTTTGTCCCGATAACTCTGAATTGATATAAGTCAACTTTTGAGTCAGCTCTTCGAGGCTATTTTTTTCATCATCTACCTTGGGTTGTATGTTGACGATATCCTCCGTAAGCTCAACAATTTTATCCTGAATATCATCCCTTTTTAAGGTATTGTTGTTGAGCAACTGGTCGTATTGTTCTTTCTTGGTTTTAACAGAAATAAACTCATCGTTGATGCGCCGGATTTCTGATTGCAATGCTTCGATCTCAGGTTTTTTAATAGCATTTTTCAGCAAATTCAATTCCTTAATGTTGCCATCCAGATTGTCCTTTATTTCATCAAGCCGTATAGAAAGTTTTTTGATTTCAGCCTGTAATTTCTCAAGATTTTTTGCCCGACCAATTCTTTTTCCTTCAAACAGACCAACTGAGCCCCCCGAAAGACTGAAAGTCCGGCGGATGATATTGCCATTTTTGGTAATGAAGATACAGTCTTCATTGTTGGGGATTTCCTGTTGATCACCTAATATGTACACATTATCAAGTACAAAAGCCACCAACTTTTTATACTTATGGTCGTATTCCACTATTTCTGTGGCAGGAATGGCATTGTCAAAAATGCGTAGTGGTGAAGGGGAAAACTTTTCGAATGAATCCAGAATAAAAAAATGAGCTTTACCCTTCGATGCATCGCTTAATAAATTCACTGCTTGGTAAGCCTGGGCTTCATTATCCACTACATAGTAGTTCATGAAATTTTCCAGGAAGTTTTCTATGGTTACCCTATAATCCTCAGGACAGGCAATGATATCTGATAAAAGGGGGGCATTTTTATACCAATTAGAATGTTTTCGGAGAAATTTAATCGCTTCTGGAAACCCTTCCAGATTATCAACTAGGGATTTGGTTAGGTTATATTCATTTTGCCGGGCATCGAGTTTTCGGTTTACCATTGTCTGTTCCTCTTTGATCATCTCAATGGTGCGGGAGAAGGATTCAATTTGCTGGAGTTTCTTATTTTCCTCCATTTGCATTTTCTCCAACTCATTGTTTTTTACGTTCAGCAATTCTGAAATTTCCGAGACCTTACTTTCAAATTCAACCAAACTGGCGGTTTGTGAGGAAGTATCGTCCGCTGCTCTTTCTAGCTCTTGTTTTAGTGCCGATAATTGAATCTGCTTGATTTCAAAATCTTTGTTCAGGCGATATACATCGTCCTGCTTGTTGCGATAAATTTTATTCAGGGTATTTAGTTCATCTTGCAAGGCCGAAGTCCGTGATTTTTGATCGTCGTATTCCTTTTTGAATTGCTCCAGACGAGTTTCTGTTTCAAGGAAAATTTTTTCGGCCGATAATCTTTCTGTTTTTAGGCTCTGAATGCTGAAAGCGGCCCTTTCGTTGCTTTTTTTATCCTGTTCCAGTTGCTCTTTCAGGTTGTCACTTTTATCATTTAAAAACCGCAGCCTTTCATTTTTAATTTTTTTCTCACTTTCATACTGCCTGATTTTGGCCACATGATCATTTAGGGCTTTTTGCCTTGAAGAAAGTGCTTTTTCCTGAAGGATCAAAGCTGCTTTTGTTTGCTGGATGGCAGCTTCTTTTTCTTTTATTTGGGCAATGAGCTTTACCTTATTATCATTTTCAGCTTCTATTTGTTGAAGTAGTGTTGTCTGGCTTTTGTTGTGCTGTATTACAGTTTTGCGGGCCAGTTTGATGCTGTGTTCTTTGTATTCTTCTTTTGTTTTATAATACTTATCAGCTTGTTTAGCCTGCTTTTCAAGTGACTTCATATTCTTGTCGATCTCGAAAAGCAGATCTTCTACCCGCTCTAGGTCAGTATCGGTATCCTCAAGTTTTCTCAGCGTTTCCTTTTTCCTGATTTTGAATTTCGATATGCCGGCAGCTTCTTCAAACAATGCCCGGCGTGAGTTGTCTTTATCGTTGAGGATATCATCTACCATCTTCAATTCGATAATGGCATAAGAGTTCGAAGCTATTCCCGTGTCGAGAAATAAATTCGTAATATCCTTGAGCCTGCACGCCACACCGTTTAGCAGATATTCACTATCACCCGACCGGTAATACTTCCTGGTGATGGTCACTTCGGTGTAATCTGTTGGCAACAGGTTTTTTGTATTCGAAAAGGTTAGGGAAACTTCTGCCAGCTGCGTGGCTTTTCGGGTTTTTGAGCCATTGAAGATCACATTCTCCATCTTATCCGATCGCAAGGTTTTGGTTTTTTGTTCACCCAAAGCCCAGCGAATAGCATCCACCACATTGGATTTCCCGCAACCATTGGGGCCCACTATTCCTGTAATCCCGGCATCAAAATTAATGATTACCCGATCTCCAAAACTTTTAAATCCTTTAATCTCCAGTTTGGTCAACTGCATGCAGAATACGAATTTTTAGAATAGAATGAAGATGGCAAAGATCATTTATTTTTTTATATTTGTTCTTATGGATGAATCATTAATATATATCATAATTCTTATTGTCATTTATGTGATTCGGTTTTTTCTGAAAGGTAAAGAAGAAACACCTGCTGAACCACCATACGATTATGAACAAATGGATCAGCCGGATGGCCCACGACGTCCTTCTTCCTTTGAGGAGTTGCTGGAAGAGCTTGGAAAAAAGAATATTAAGGATGAAGAAGTGGAAGTAGAGGAATATCAGCCTACTTATGAATCTTTGGAAGACCCATATTATCAACATACCCCCTTGCAGGATGCCGAAGCGCGGTCGGTTTATGAAAAATCCGTATCGCAAACCAAAAAATTTAAAACCATTGACGAACAGGTAGATATAGAACAAATTGAAATAAGAAAAATTGATGAGCCTATTGGTGGTGTCAAAAAAGAAACATCATCAAGGTATGCCAAATTATTCAGAAATCCACAAAGGGTAAAAGACGCTATTGTAATGACAGAAATCCTGAACAGAAAGTATGATTAATGGGTAATCATTTACAATAGTTAATTTTTTGTAGTTGCATATTTTTTCGCAAACGCCATAAAGGAATAATTTTTTTAGCTATGGTAATTAAGAAGATTCAGGGAGTAATTGCACCGGTATTTGTGCCGTTTTTAGCCAATGGTGAAATAGATTATGAAAAATATACTTCTAACCTGGAGAAGTACAATGAAGACCTTCTGACAGGGTTTTTTGTCATCAGTTCGGTAGGAGAATATCCATTCCTCACTGAAAAAGAAAAATTAAAACTCATAGAATTAACAGTTCAGATCGCTGACCGAAATAAACTTATTCTGGTAGGGACCGGTCTTGAATCAACTCTGGAAACCATTAAACTGACCAATAAAGCTGCGGCGTTAGGAGCGGATACTGCCCTTATCATGACACCTTCATTTTATAAAAATAAAATCAACAACCAGGTGTTGACCAGCCATTACCGTGAAGTCGCCGCAAAGACTGATATTCCCATACTTATTTACAACGTACCGCAATTTACCAATATTAATATTGCCGTTGAAGTAGTTCATACACTCAGCAGAGAAACCAATATTATCGGGATCAAGGAAAGCTCACCAGAGTTTGCCCGTTTAATTGACCTTAAAAAACATTTACCGGCTAATTTTAATATTCTGGCCGGACTGGCTTCACTATGGTACCCTGCACTCACCCTTGGAATCGAAGCAGGTATTTTCGGATTGGCGAATTTAGCTGCCAATGAGTTTACTGGAATACTAGAAGCCTATCGAATGGGTAATTCCAATGAAGCATATGATATTTTTATGCGGATGTTTCCTGTGGTAAACGCCATAGAAAAACATTATGGCACCCCCGGTATAAAATTTGCCGCCGAACTTGCCGGATTTGAAGGGGGTGAAGTCAGGAGGCCCTTGTTACCATTATCTGCCGAAGAAAAGGATGATTTAAGGAAAATGTTAGCAGCTGCAAAATTGTTTAGAGAATGACCGTACACCAGTAATTATTCAATTTTTTAAAATAATCGAATAGCGTTATATTTGCCCTGAAAATATTATCCAGCATAACACTGCATCATCCAGCAGTTTTTAGTACCATGGCATCAGATATCCTAGGAAAAGCACTACTCGATTATCATCAGAAAAGGTTCAAAAAACCACTCCTGCTACATAATAATTATGGGAAACCAGAAAACCAGCCTTTATCTGTTTTTTTTCAAAATGCCCAAAATATGCCCGAACTGGATCTATATGCTATCAGTTTATGCAAAGGACATACATTGGATATTGGTGCAGGCACCGGCCGGCATTCCCTTGAGCTTCAAAACAATGGACTGAAAGTGACTTCTCTCGATAGCTCCCCATGCTGCATACGCCTGATGAAGGATAGGGGTTTGGATCATGTTGTGGAGGGGAATATTTATGAATTCGAAGGGGAAACCTATGATACTTTATTGCTAATGATGAATGGTATTGGTCTTTGTCAGACATTGGATGCCCTGACACCTTTGTTGAAAAAGTTAAAAAGTCTGCTGAAGCCAAATGGTCAGGTGATTTTCGATTCCAGCGACATTTCATATCTGTACCTCGATGAGATGTTCCCACATGACCGGTATTTTGGCGAAATAGATTATCGGTATGAATACAGAGATGAAATGGGTGAATGGTTTAAATGGGTTTATGTTGATAAAGAAACAATGCAGTTCATGGCCGAACAAGTAGGTTTTCAATGTCAAATCATTTATCAGAACAACCGCGATCAATACTTGGCCAGGTTGACTTTAGTATAATTTTTTTGGGCATCCGGGCGGGCTATCCGTTCCAATTACGTGCCAACGCTATATCCTGCCCCTAACGTGATTTCCACTGCTATCCCTGATGCAGAACTTATATAGATATTCTACTCACCTCGCCATCCCACCACCTCATCAACTCCCCATCTCCTCAACTTCTGAAAAAAATATCTGTGTTTTTGATCTCATGCCTCTTCGATTTATGGTCACAGGTCGCCACCGATGGGGCTTTATTGTTTCTTGAATCATTTTTTACTACAAACAGAATACCCCGATGGGGCAATACGAAAGAACAAAATAATGACGGTCAGTAATGCATGGCCTGTTAATTTGCTGCTGTTTCAATGATTCCGCTAACTTACCCTCATCACCTTACTAATTCTCCGACTTCTCACCACCCCACCTCATTGCTTCATCAACTCCCCAACTCCTCATCTCCCCAGTTCCCCAACTCTCTATCTTCACAAATAATCATCATCACGGTACCGGATCATAACCTTGCCCACCCCAAGGATGACATTTTGAAATTCTTTTTATTCCCAGCCATCCTCCTTTTAAAATACCGTGTTTTAAAATGGCTTGTTTGGTGTATTCAGAACATGTGGGTGTATATCGGCAAGAAGAAGGTAATAATGGCGATATGGCATATTGGTAAACCAACACTGGAAAGATAAAAATTTTGCGTAATATTTTTTTCATGATCGAATTTGCAAAAATCAATGATTCTTGAAGAATATTTAGCTTAATTACCGGAAAGCTGAAATAAAGTTTCTAAAATTTTTTGATAATATTACGCATATCCCAGCTTGATGTTAGATTTGTACTTAACCTTTATTATTATCGTTAGTAATTCAATCATGTATATTCCAAATATTCCCTAATACAGAGGCATGAACTTATTACCATGAGGTCTATATTTTTATTTACCTTACTTTTATATGTGTTATCCATGTTATGCTGTAATAAAGCAGTAGCGCAGGGAAATACTCCTATGCCTCAGGAAGATTCTGTAATCCGCTTACCCACTGTTCGTGTCGACAAAGTATTCATTGTGGGAAATCGAAAGACAAAAGAAAAGATCATTCTTCGTGAAATGCATGTAAAGGAAGGGGATGCGTTGGAGAGGGAAGAATTGATCCAGCAACTGGAAAAAGATAAGGGAAATATACTGAATACCCGGTTGTTTCTATCAGTGTACACCAATGTGATTGAAGTCAAACCCAATGTAGTGGATGTGATTGTTAGGGTGTCGGAACGATGGTATCTATTCCCTTCACCAATATTTGAACTGGCTGACAGGAACTTTAATGATTGGTGGGTAAATCATAATCGTGATTTAAGCAGGATCAATTATGGTTTGAAGCTATACCGGTATAATATGAGAGGTGCCAACGAAACTTTAAAGCTGATGGCACAATTCGGTTATACCAAAAAATTTCAGGTGATGTATGCTTTCCCCTATATCAATGCTGCACAGAAGGTGGGCATGAGTTTGGTAGCTGAGCATGTAGAAAACGATAACTTTAGCTTTAAAACCATTGGTGATAAACAAAAGGACTTGAGTTTTTTAGAAACCAGGAAATGGTTGCTGAAGGAAACTAGATTGGGTGTGAAGTTTTCATATAGGAGATCGTTTTATAATTCGAATTTCCTTAGCTTAGACTACTTTCACAATCGGATAAAAGATACGGTGGCAGTACTGAATCCTGATTATTTTCTTGATGGCAGATTAAAACAACAATATTTTCGATTACAATATACTTTTGTCCGTGATCTAAGGGATGTATCGGCTTACCCTTTACAAGGTTTTTTAATTAAATTTAATATTACCAAACTGGGGATCGGTGTTTTCGATGACATCAATCAGTTGGATCTAGGGGCTAATTATGCCCAATTTCTTGATTTGGGCAATGGATTTTATTATTCTACAGAAGTAGGTGGTATGGTTAGTTTTCCCAAAAAGCAGCCTTATCATAATTTCAATGCGCTGGGTTTTGAGCCCTATGATATCCGTGGTTATGAACTGTTTGTGATAGAGGGCCAACATTTATTTTATAACAGAAACACACTTAAACTATTAGTTTTTCAGAAAAATTTTAATAATCGTTTAGTCCCTATCAGACAATTTCAATCCTTTCCCATTTCCATATATATGAAGTCGTTTTTAGATGTCGGATATGTGAAAAATTCAGCTACTATACCAGAAGGAACGCGTTTTGTCAACACCCCTCTTATTGGTGGGGGGTTTGGCTTTGATATTGTTACCTATTATGATATGTCCGTTCGGTTGGAATATTCCGTGAACAAAGCTTCGGAATCAGGGTTTGTACTTGGAATTAGACGTACATTTTGATAATTTTTTGTATTAATAAACAGGGTTTATATATTTTTACATAATTCATTTATTGAGATAGCAATAGTATTGTTTTGAAAATAATTTAAAGGGATTTCAACTATAACATAATTTTTTTTCATGAAAAGAATTGCAATATTTTTAACAGGTTTCTTTTTAACCTTTTCTTGCCTCGCTGATGAAGGCATGTGGCTGCCAATAAACATTACCCAAACCATTTATGGAACCATGAGAGGTCTTGGTATGGAACTGACAGCCGAACAAATTTATAGTGTGAATAATGCCAGTATAAAAGATGCGGTGGTTTCGTTGGGGGGATTTTGTACGGGAGAAATTATTTCACGGCAAGGTTTACTTCTCACCAACCATCATTGTGCAGAAAGCTCCATTCAATCTCATAGCTCTGTAGAAAAAGATTACCTGACTGACGGATTTTGGGCTCAAACGATGGAGGACGAACTTCCAAATCCCGGATTGTACGTGAGGTTCTTGGTAAGAATGGACGACGTCACCAAACAGGTTTTATCGAATGTGAAAAATGATATGACCGAACCCGACACAAAGAAAGCCATCAGTGAAAATGTGGACAAAATAGTGAAAGAAGCTGAAAATGAAAATACTTATAATGCAGAAGTAAAGCCCGTCTTTGAAGGCAACAAGTATTATTTGTTCGTTTATGAAACCTATACCGATGTGAGATTAGTAGGAGCACCACCCACTTCGATCGGTACATTTGGAGGGGAAACAGACAATTGGACATGGCCACGGCATACAGGAGATTTTGCACTTTATCGCGTGTACATGAGCCAGGATGGCAAACCAGCCCCTTATTCACCGACAAATATTCCATTGAAACCAAAGCACCATTTGCCTATCTCTGTCAAAGGTTATTCCGAACATGATTTTGCCATGATCCTTGGATTCTCTGGGTCTACCCGCAGGTATGTTACCTCTTATGGATTAGAAATGTCTGTCAATCAAACTAATCCTGATATGATCAATATCCTGCAGACACGTCAGGACATATTAAAGGAGGAAATGAAAGACGAAGAAGTACGCATTCAATATCATTCCAAATTCTCATCGATTGGCAATGCATTAAAATATTACAGGGGTCAAACACAAGGTATAATTGACCAACAAGTGATTGAACAAAGAAAAGCACTCGAAGACCAATTCTCAAAATGGGTGCAACAAAAGAAAAAACGACAAAAAGAGTATGGAAATGCAATCGATTTGATAAAGACTTCCCATGATTCTATTACAATATACAATACTGCATCTATTTATAATAGGTTGACCATGCGACTGATTGAAATCCTTCAGTTTGCTGAATCCTTTTCTAAAGTGACAAGCATGCTCAAAGAAATCGACCTGGACAGTGGACAAGTTGAACTAACCCTGCAACAGATTGAACCAGTGGTGAATGAGTTTTATAAGGACTATCACCCCATTACAGATCAGAAGGTAATGGCTTCACTTTTCAAATTGTACAAAGAGAATGTTCCTGTTGAGCAACAACCGGAATTCTTACAGCAGATTACGGATTTTGATGCATGGGCAGCTGATGTATTTAATGCTTCCTTGTTTACCAGTAAGAAGAAAATAGCTGAATTTCTGGAGGATCCTGTGATAGATAATATACAGAAGGATACTGTTTATAAGATTTCCCGAAGTTTTATGGCACATTATCTCAGGTTTAGAAATAAAACGATAAAAGCAAATGTAAACCTTGACAAAGGCAATCGCCTTTTTGTGAAAGGTTTAATGGAAATGCAACCGGATAAGCATTTTTATCCTGATGCGAATTCTACAATGAGACTTAGCTATGGGACAGTGCAAGGTTATAGCCCTTCTGAGGATGTCACTTATGAACACTTTACCACTTTGGAAGGCGTGAAAGAAAAATATCAACCTGGCAACGAAGAATTTGATGTTCCTGATAAACTGCTAAGACTATTTGAAGAAAAGGATTTTGGTGGATATGCCGAAAACAATACGATGAAAGTTAATTTCCTTTCTAATAATGACATTACCGGAGGAAATTCAGGTAGTCCTGTTTTAAATGGCAGGGGAGAATTGATCGGTGTGGCTTTTGATGGAAATTGGGAAGCCATGAGCTCAGATATTGCTTATATTCCTGACCTTCAACGAACCATAAACGTTGATATCCGGTATGTTTTGTTTATTATTGATAAAATTGGAAATGCAGGTCATCTGATTGATGAGATGGATATAGTGGGAAAAGAAATGACTGTTCCTGCAGGACAAGAAAGCAGATAATATGAAACTATTGTTGCTCAGTAATTCCACCAACTATGGTGATGCCTATCTGTATCATGCTGCTCCAATGATCAAGGAAGTGTTAGGGGAAGTAAAGGAGGCATTATTTATTCCCTATGCTGCTGTAAGGTTCGGTTATGACGAATATGTGGGAAAGGTAAATGATGGATTGAAGGATACAGGAATGCGTGTGGTGGGTATTCATACCTACACTGACCCTGAACGAGCCGTTGAGGAATCACAGGTCATTATGATAGGAGGAGGAAATACCTTCAAGTTGCTGTCTTTATTATATCATTACCATCTGCTCGATCCAATCAAAGCAAAGGTAAAAGCAGGAACTCCTTATGTAGGATGGAGTGCAGGTGCCAATGTTGCTTGTCCTACCATTCGTACTACCAATGACATGCCCATTGTGGAACCGCCGTCTTTACAAGCCTTGGGCCTGGTGCCTTTTCAGGTTAACCCACATTATACAGAAAAAACCATAGCAGGTCATAATGGTGAATCTAAACAGGATAGGATCATGGAATACATCGAAGAAAATCCTAATATTTATGTAGCGTGTTTACCTGAAGGTGCTGCATTGAAAGTGGAGAATAAAAGTATAACTATTCTTGGGAATCAAGAGATAAAAGTTTATCGGAAACTGGAAGAAATTAAAGATATTTCACCAGGCGCCCCTATTGATTTTTTGTTTCATCCATAAAAAAAACCGTGCTTACTAATGAAGCGCGGTTTCAAAGGATGATCTATAAACGGTAGAATTATTTTATAAAATAAGCTGTATGGTCATATTCCATCAAAAAATCTGCTGTATGGCTTAGAATGACCGCTTCATCCGTGTCAGCTTTACCAGAAAAAATTTCATTGGCTTGATCATCATAGATTACGATGTTTTTTGTTTTATTATCATCAATCGTGTTGGTCTGAGATTGTAGATAATCCTCAATGATTTCATTTTCAAGGGATTGATCAATGCCAAGCATTTCTAATTTGTAAGCTGTTGTTTTATTAGGGCCGGCCATTTCTGGTTTTTCACTTGCATGGGCAGTAAGGCTAAAAAGTGCTACTATGATACCGGTGATGAGGGTTGTTGCTTTTAAAGTTTTCATTGTCTTTGTATTTTTCAAGTTAAACATTTTTTTCAATTGTCGTTATGCTTAAAGGAGTTGCGATTACAATGCCAAAC
>JAEWLI010000222.1 GCA_023393375.1 Bacteroidota bacterium | reverse complement strand
CATAAGGAGCTGGACAAAGACGCCTTCAAGAAACGCTTTTTTGCGGGCATCCCGAATGTTCCGAAGGCCAAGAAAGAATCCATGGCCATCTACCTGCTGTTTATTCAGCATATTATGTACAACCTCAGCGATACCGGTAAGGCGGCTATTGTGGTGCCTACAGGTTTTATTACCGCGCAGAGCGGCATTGAAAAGAAAATCCGTGAGCGCCTGATTACCAACGGCTGGCTGCGCGGCGTGGTAAGTATGCCGAGCAATATTTTTGCGAGCACCGGCACCAATGTCTCGGTGGTTTTTCTGGACAAGGAGGCCGACAGTGAACATATTATTTTAATGGATGCCTCTAAACTGGGCGAAACCATAAAGGAAGGCAAAAACCAGCGCACGGTTTTGACCCGCGAGGAGGAGGCGCGGATTGTGGAAACCTTCAACAGCAAAACGGCGGTGGAAGATTTATCGGTGGTGGTTTCCAAAGAAGAGATTGCGGCGAAGAATTATTCATTTTCGGCCGGACAGTATTTTGAGGTCAAGATTGAGTATGTGGATATTACACCCGAAGAGTTTGCAGAAAAGATGAGTGGGTTTAAAAGCCACTTAGCTGATTTGTTTCAGCAGGGAAATAGTTTGGATTTGGAGATTCAGAAACAATTGAAAGGATTAAAGTATGAATAGTTGGATTCAAATGCCGATCGGACAATTCATTAATTTTAATCCGGCAGAGTCGCTAAAGAAAGGTGTAGTTGCGCGAAAAATTTCAATGGACAAACTGGGAACGTTTCAGCGGAAAATAGTAGGCTTTGAGTATTCATTATACAGCGCTGGTCCCAAATTTAGAAACGACGATACAGTCGTAGCTAAAATTACTCCATGCTTAGAAAACGGAAAGACAGCATTTGTTGATGTTCTCGATGAAGATGAAGTGGCATTTGGTTCGTCAGAGTTTATTGTTTTACGCGAGAATGATTATTCAGATGCTAAGTTTATCTATTATCTAGCACGAAGTCCTATTTTTAGAGAAAGAGCAATAAGTTGTATGGAGGGAACATCTGGGCGGAAACGAGTAAATGAAGGAGCTTTAAAACGTCAAGAAATTTTAGTTCCAAGATCAAAATCAGAACAAAGAAAAATCTCCGCGGTTCTTTCTGCTCTAGATGATAAAATAGAACTCAATAATCAAATCAATACTGAGTTGGAAGCGATGGCCAAAACCCTTTATGATTATTGGTTTGTGCAGTTTGATTTTCCCAATGCAGATGGTAAACCCTATAAATCTTCCGGCGGCAAAATGGTGTATAATAAGGTGCTGAAAAGGGAGATTCCTGAGGGGTGGGACTTTATGACGATTGGTGATTTGGGAAATGTAGTAGGGGGGAGCACACCTTCTAAAGGTGATGATTCAAATTTTTGTACTAATGGCACCTCTTGGATTACACCAAAGGATTTATCCATTAACAGCGGAAAGAAATTTATCACAAGAGGAGAACTAGATGTGAGTGAAAAAGGTTTAAAAGAAGCATCGCTAAATATTTTACCAAAAAATTCAGTTCTGATGTCATCAAGGGCTCCGGTTGGATATTTGGCAATTAATCGGAAAGAATGTACAACTAATCAAGGTTTTAAATCTATTGTCTGTGATAAGGGATTCCCAGCCGAGTATGTATTCTATGTTTTACAACACCATATGAAAACCATTGAAGCTAATGCCACTGGATCAACTTTTAAGGAAATTTCCGGAACCGTTTTTAAATCCATCAATATTATCAAACCGCAACAGAAAGAAATTGTAAAGTTTGTTGAAACAGTACGTCCAATTTTTGAAAGACAAAATAATCTTGAACTCCAAAACCAGGAACTCGCTCATTTACGGGATTGGTTGTTGCCCATGCTGATGAATGGGCAGGTAACGGTGGGTGATGTGGAGGAAATGGGTATGGTTGCGGAGGAGCAATCGGAATATAACAAATCTTACTAACTGATCTAAATATGGCATATAAAAAGACAAATCCAGCAATAAAATATGTTGACTTTATCCAGTTGGTTGCTCCGTTGGCTTCCTTCAATAGTCTGGAAGGAAATGAATATGTGGTAAACTCAATTTCAGGATCAATCATGACTTTTACACGCATGTCAAGTGGTGAGCAATGGAAAATGGATCTCAAGCAAGTATTGAAGGCCTACCACGAACTAACCGATTTTAAAACAGTGAATTTTAAACCTTATGTGCCTTTAACACATTCGCCGGCGTTGGGGTTGTTATTGAAAGTGGGGTTGCTGCGGTAGTATATCAAAAAGTGCCAATATATAATAGACTGAATTCTGTGTAAGATGGTTAATAAAATAAATACAAGATGGATATAAGAGAAGACTTTTTAGAAATTGTAAAAGAAATTCAAGAGAACAGAGATAAAGAGTTTGAAATCTCGCCTAGAGATTTTTTAGGTTATTTCCATTGTGAAAAAAGAACGAAGGGAAATAATGCGAGAATTGATAGTTTTCTTGATACAAATAATTTAGAAACAGAACCGCATTTTTCAACTGTGTGGATTGATGGAGCAATTAAACTTAAACACAAAGCTAGAGCAAGAAGCAAGTCCGATACAGACCCTATTTTAAGGATAAGTATTCTGCCATCTGCGAATAGACCACCGGTAACAGTTAATCGCGATGGTAAGATCTCAGACGCTGTTACCATTATGATGATGCATAATTATTCTCAATTGCCTGTAATGAGCAATCCAAGAAGTGTAGCTGGCTTAATTACATGGGAATCCTTGGGTATTGGAATCACAAATGGAAATGAATCTAACGATATAAAAGATTACCTGATTTCGAGGCCAGTGGTAATTCTGGATTTAGATACCCCTCTGTTGGACGCGATAAAAACAGTTATAAAAGAGGAGGTAGTCCTAGTCCAAAAAAAAGATAAATCGCTTTCTGGTATTGTCACGATTGCAGATATTAGTACACAATTCTTTACATTATCCGAACCTTTTCTATTACTTGAGAAAATTGAAAATTTAATAAGACTTCTCTTAGATGAAAAATTCCTGTTGCAAGATATACAATCTGTATGTCAGGAGGATGAACAAGCAGAATACATAGATGATCTCACATTTGGTCAATACATTCGGCTTATAGAAAACGAGGCTAACTGGCAAAAACTTAATTTAAAAATCGAACGCGTACCATTCATAAAGCAACTAGATAAGATACGAATTATAAGAAATGATATTATGCATTTTGATCCTGAAGGCATTTCTTCAGAACAAAGGGATGATTTAACTAATATGGCCAATTTCTTAACAGAACTGGTTAAGTATAATTAAGTGTTTCTTATTTACTTAACGATGTAATTTTTATACGATCGTTATGCCTAATGTCATAACCGATTTATATTAAATAGACTATCCTTTTAGCTTCTAGTAATTATAATAACTTGAAAAAAAATCAATGAACTACAATTTTAAAGTTGCCCACCGAGAATTAAATGAAGGGGAGGCCACAATTCTAAATAATTTTTTTATCAAATTACTAAATAAGCCAAATTCAAAATTAATTTACAGAGGAGAAAGTATATTAAATTTAAAGTCTAAGCTTAATATCCAAACTCATGAGGATATAATTGATAAATTAAATCATTACATATTTAAAATTGGAGAAAAAGGGAGAGTTTATCAAAAAGAATTTTATGAAAAATTAAAGGACAAAAGCATTTTTTCAATTGATGAAACATCAGAAACATTTTTTAAATATATTTTTAGAAAAATAAATAAGGTATTACAAGAAGCTCAAGCTGCCGAAATTGAAAATTTCAAATATTTAAATACAGAAATGGTAGCTTATTTTTTGAACAAGGAAAATTTAAAAAACTTTGTTTCTACTATTTCTGAATTAAATGATGATGAAAAATTAAATGCGAGGGATTACTATTTAAATTTTTTACACAGAGTGGGGAAATTAGGATTTTACAATAATACTTTTATGCTTTCTACTTCTTCTAAAATAGAAATTGCAGAACAATTTTCAACTGATCAAGATATTATATTTGTATCATGGCAGGTGCGAAAACCCGTTCCCTTCAAATGTACTGGCAAGGGATACAGTTTGCCAACCTACAAAACACCTGTATTTGCATATCAGAAAGAAATAACATTAAAAGGAGGTCTTTTTCCTCAAGATATTTTAGGATTTATAGAGAGATCTACGAACTTTTTCTATGTAAATCCAAATCTATTTTTCTACCCCGAATTAATAGATTATATGATCAAAAATGGTATACCCATTGACCAAACAGATTTTGCAGAGGTTCTCTCAACAACAAATTACAGTGGTAGCTTTCATAGAGATAGTTCGACCCTTTCAG
>JAEWLI010000212.1 GCA_023393375.1 Bacteroidota bacterium | reverse complement strand
TTTGAAGGCACATTCCGCTTCTCTAAAGTTCTACCCTACCAAAACTTTAAATTAGACTCTGTGAATATCGTAACCCTTGAGTAGTATTAGGAGGAGGTGAATACTGGGGATTTGTTAATGCGTTCATGTAGGTGAGCTTTTCTAGTCATCGACTGTGGGAGAGCAAAAACAAAATACCCCCCGTATGGCCTTATCTTTCAAAGTTTAATAATTTTAATTCAGCATAAGATTTCATATATTTGAATATAGGTGTCTTTATATGAAAACAGTATCCCGCCATTTAATATCACTATATGCATTTAGCTATTTTCTAATGCTTTTAGTAATGGTACATCCCTTGTTATCGCAGGAAAGGACTACCCGCTTTCAGCATTTAACAATGGAAGACGGATTACCTCAAAACATGGTAGACTGTATTTTAAGAGATAGTCATGGATTTATGTGGTTTGGGACCTGGAATGGATTATGCCGCTATGATGGATATAAAATCGATCTTTTTAATAATGAAAGTAAGAATTTTAATTCCCTCAAAAACAACTTTATATACGCCTTACGTGAAGATCAGTTTGGTAATATTTGGGTAGGAACAAAAGAAGGGCTGTACGTCTATCTTTATGATAAAAATGAATTTAGGTTTATCAATCAACTGCTTGACCAATCGGAACCACTAGAAGGCAGTATCAATGTAATTTCCCATTTAAGGAACAATACTTTTTGGATTGGTACTGACAAGGGAGCAGTTCACCTTCGCATAGTGGATGATCAAGGGAAATCAGAAAAACTTAATTTTTATGGTTTTGGGGAAGCCAAAAATAACCTTAGTGGGGAGTCGGTAAGAGCAATTGCAGAAACCACCAATGGACTATGGATAGGAACTGACGAAGGCATTAATATTCTTTCTCCCAAAAGTCATGCGTTCAAGAAATTAAGCTTTGTCGCCAGTGATAATAACAGCCTGTCATTCGATGTTGTCCACTGTATTTATCAAGACAGAGAAAACAATATTTGGGTGGGCACAGATTATGGGTTGAACAGATATCATGAAGATTCGGATAATTTTACCCGATATTTTCATCAACCTTCTGAATCCTTGAGTTTACCTCACAATTCGATTACAGACATAGTGGAAGACCAATCTGGCCGACTTTTCTTTTCTACATTGGGAGGCTTGGGTGAATATATAGAAGATAATAACTTCAGGAGTTATAAAAGTGAATTAAAAAAAGAACACAATTTAAATAATGATTTTCTCAACTGCCTCTTTTCTGACAATCATGGAAATCTTTGGATTGGAACAGAAAGGGGTGGTATTAATATATATAACGCTCGCCAAAATGTTTTGGAGTATTTCGAATATGACAAAGGAAATAGAAATAGCCTAAGCCACAATACCATTAACTCCATTTTTGAAGATGAAAATTTTATCTGGATAGGAACTGCCGGTGGTGGCCTGAACAGGTATGATAAGCTCACTAAAACCTTTAAGCACTATTTATATGATGTCAATGATAGTAATTCCATATCAAGTAATTTCGTTACAGCGATTCATCGCGACAAAAGTGGTCGCCTATGGGTAGCAACCTGGGGCGCAGGCATAAATTTAGTGAACGAGGATTCAAATGATCATCAATCTTTCATAAGTAATCGAAATACCAATGATACTCCATTTATTTTATCAAATACTTTTATCGCGGCTATTGTTGAAGATACACTTGGGAATTTATGGATAGGCACCAATGGCGGATTGTTCAAATACGATATTTATAAAGACCAATTGGATAGGGTATCTCAGGAAATCAACGCTGTTGGTTGTTTATCTTTCGATAGTCAGTTCAATTTATGGGTAGGTTCTCCAAATGGGCTCTACCACATATCATTCGACTCTTCAGGTCGCGAATCTGCGTATAACACCACACACTATATACATGATGTTCAGGATAGCACATCTTTAAGTGGAAATTATATCACTGCTGTTACCATGGATGCTGAGGGGACTATATGGTCGGGCACGTACGGTCAAGGTATCAACAAGTTAATTGTTTCAAATGGCAAAAAAATCTTTAAATCATACTCCTCAACACATGGAATTGCCAACAACATCATATATGGGATTATTGAAGATGAAGATAATAAACTTTGGATAAGCACAGATAATGGTCTCACCCGATTCGATCCAAAAACAGGAAGTGCACGAAATTTTTATATAGCAGATGGATTATTAAATAATCAATACTACTGGTCTGCACATTATAAAAATGATTCCGGAAAACTATACTTTGGAGGTATGAATGGATTGAACACCTTTTATCCTTCATGGATCAATAATAACGCAACTGATAGAAGAGCGGTAATTACTGACTTTAAGTTATTTAATGAGCATGTCATCCCTGGCATGGAATACAATGGGATTGAAATTCTCAATACCAATATATCCAAAGCAAAGTCATTGAACATGTCCTACAAGTCGAAAGTAATCTCTTTTGAATTTTCTTCCCTGGATTACAATGAACCGGATTTGATAAAGTATGCGTACTTTTTGGAAGGGTTTGACGAAGGATGGACTTATGTTAATTCCACAAGACGATTTGCCAATTACACCAATTTAAAACCTGGTAATTACACATTTATGGTCAAAGCTTCCGGTTTAGATGGCAGCTTTTCTTCCCCACCTACTACTATCGATCTGTATGTCGCGCCGCCATTCTGGGAAACTCGATGGTTTCGAATGCTGGCTGGATTGTTTGTGGTAGGTTTGGTGATTGCCTACCATCGATATCGGGTCTATAAATTTAAAGTTCAGAAGTTGGAGTTGGAACGACAGGTAAAAGAACGGACCGAAAAGATTAATCATCAAAATCATGAATTATCTGTACGTGCCTTGCAATTAAAAGAAAGTAACAAGCAGCTGGAGAAAAAGCAGCTTTTGATCAAAGGGCAGAATGATAAACTTGAACTTCAGAACGAACATATCCTGCATCAAAGGAATAAGTTAATTGAACTTAATAAAAAAGTGAAATTGGTCAGCCAACTTAAGCTAAGTTTTTTCACCAATGTTTCCCATGAGTTTAGGACACCGCTCACCTTGATCATTGGGCCCCTGGAGAATTTACTGAAAAATCAAAACCTGGATTTTGAAACTAAAAAAACACTTGGGTTGATTAACCGTAACGCACAACGTTTACTGTATTTGATCAACCAAATTATGGATTTTCGGCGTATTGAGAAAGGTAGAATGGCATTAAAGGTA
This sequence comes from Bacteroidota bacterium, assembly GCA_023393375.1. Taxonomy (GTDB): domain Bacteria; phylum Bacteroidota; class Bacteroidia; order Cytophagales; family Cyclobacteriaceae; genus JAEWLI01. The sequence goes on along the minus strand of JAEWLI010000212.1, from coordinate 16,698 downwards.
GGTAGAGGGAATATCAAGGAATTTTCTAAAAATATATTCAATGCTTTTCAACCTTTAGCCGACATAAACAAAATAAAATTTGAATATGTAGTCGATGACCAGATTCCGGTCGTGTGGTTTGACCATCAGAAAATCGAGAATATTATATACAACCTTTTATCGAATGCCTTTAAATATACCCCGGAAATGGGAAGCATTAAGGTAGAAGTAGCGGCACTAACTCACAAAGAATCGAAACTGGAGAATGAAAATTTAGAACCGGACATGGATAGAAGTATAATTAGCATAAAGATATCAGATTCCGGAATAGGCATTAGTAAAGAAAAGCTTCCTTTGGTTTTTAAACGATTTTATCGCATTGATTCAGCAGCCGTTTTTCAAATCAATGGTTCGGGAATAGGATTGACTTTAGCAGAAGAACTTATTAAGACGCATCATGGCAATATATTCGTTGAAAGCACTCCCGGTGAAGGATCAATGTTCGAAATTCAATTTCCTTGTTTAAAAGATGCTTACAGTGAAAATGAACGATTGGATCATGAACACAACACTTCGACCATTCATAAACAAGTCCAGATGTTGACCGATGAATTCGGGATGGATCGATTAGAAAAAATGCCAACTCAACAGCCAGTATCTATAGACAAAAACAAACCTGTTCTTTTAGTGGCGGAAGATAATTGGGATTTACGGAAATTTATGAGTCACCGGTTTAGTGTGAAATATCATGTGATTGAAGCAGAAAATGGTAAAACAGCACTCAGGCATGCCAAAGAACAGAATCCGGATATTATTGTCAGTGATGTGATGATGCCCGAAATGAATGGGCTGGAGCTTTGTTCTCAAATAAAAGGTGATATTGTAACGAGCCACATCCCAATTATTTTGTTGACTGCAAAGAGTGAAGTAGAAAATAGAATCGAAGGCCTGGAAAAAGGGGCGGATGACTATGTGGCTAAACCATTTAACTTTGACCTTCTGGAAGCCAGGATCCATAACCTCATCGAATCAAGAAAACATCTCAGAAAACTGTTCATACAACAATCGGAAGTTGATGAAAGACAGTTGGCAAGTACAGTTCGGGATCAAAAGTTTCTGGAACAAGCCATTCGGATTGTTGAGGATAAAATGACCGATCCATCATTTGGTGCCAAGGATCTAGTAAAAGAAATGGGGATGAGCAGAAGTCTTCTTCATAAAAAACTAACTGCTCTTACAGACCAGTCTGCTACTGAATTTATTAATCATTTTAGATTGAAAAAATCATTAAAGCTGCTGAAGACTACCGATATGAACATTTCAGAAATTGCTTACAGTGTCGGTTATAATGATCCAAAGTATTTCAGTCGTGTATTCAGCAGGCAATACGGTGATGCCCCCAAAGAATTTTTACAGAATTCTTATAAATTGGTTAAAGGGTCATGATTCTCTTAACCTTATTGTTTCTGTCAACTTTAGACATAAGTCCTCCCTTAAAAAACATTTGTCCACCCCATCTTTTTAACAGGTGCATTACCTTTGTCAATAGGTGCCTTGATTAATAAATCTCGTGATAGAAAAATATTTGGATAACCAAAAGCTATAATGCAAGCTGAAAAAAAAGAAAATATTAATAAAATCTGATAGCTATATGAAGAATAAAATTATTGTATTGGTGGTTTTTGTCCTGATGAAAGCTTCATTTACTGTTCATGCACAGCAATCATCACCATTTGTCGTGAAGGTCAATGAACCTATTGCAGAAATTCAACCGACGATGTGGGGATTATTTTTTGAAGATATCAACATGGGGGCAGATGGGGGGATCTATGCTGAACTGGTAAAGAACCGGTCTTTTGAATTTGATACGCCAATGATGGGTTGGCAAGAGCTTAAGAAGGAGGGTGCCGAAGGGAGTATTCTGGTGCATAATGCTGAATTAACCAACCCAGCCAATCGAAGATTTATCCGTGTCGAAGCTAAATCAGATAAGAAAGGCTATGGGATTGAAAATGAAGGCTTCCGCGGGATGGGCATTAAGGAAGGTAATGAATATGACTTTTCTACCCTGGCAAGACTAGTAGACGGAAACCCTGTGGAATTATTGATTGAGGTTGTGAATGCCAAGGAAGAGGTAATTGGATCAGCTTCTTTGCGTACAGAAAGCAACGAATGGAAGAAATATTCGGCAAGTTTTACTGCTACAGCTACAGAACCAGAGGCAAAATTAAACATTTGGATAAATAACCAAGGGAAAATTGACCTGGATATGATTTCTTTATTTCCTAAGGATACCTGGAAAGAGCGGCCAGGTGGTTTACGAAAAGACATGATACAGTTGCTCGCTGATATGGAGCCAGGCTTCTTTCGCTTTCCCGGAGGATGTATCGTAGAAGGACGCACGCTGGATGAGCGCTTTCAGTGGAAAAAAACAATTGGACCGGTTGAAGATAGGGAGTTGATTGTGAACCGCTGGAATACAGAATTTGCACATCGACTTACTCCTGATTATTATCAATCTTTCGGATTGGGATTTTTTGAATACTTTCAGATTGCTGAAGATATTGGCGCAGAGCCACTGCCCATCCTGAACTGCGGCATGGCTTGTCAATTCAATACCGGAGAGGTGGTACCTTTGGATCAGCTGGATCCATACGTCCAGGATGCATTGGATCTGATCGAATTTGCTAACGGAGCTGCCGACTCTGAATGGGGAAAAAAACGAGCCGATATGGGACATCCCGCCCCTTTTAACATGAAGTATTTGGGAATTGGAAATGAACAGTGGGGTGAACAATATATTGAACGGTTTAAAATATTCGAAAAGGTGCTAAAAGAAAAGCATCCTGAGATTGTTTTGGTTTCTACCACAGGGCCTTTTCCTGAAGGTGAAGAGTTTGATTATCTGGACAAAACTTTAAGGGAACTTAATGCAGAACTCATAGATGAACATTATTATAGGCCACCATCCTGGTTTAGGGAAAATGCGACAAGATATGATAGTTATGACCGGAATGGCCCAAAAATTTTTGCTGGAGAATACGCTGCACAAAGTGTAGCCATAGCCAGCCCGGACAATAAAAATAACTGGGAATGTGCTTTGTCGGAAGCTGCGTTTATGACTGGGCTTGAGCGAAATGCAGAAGTGGTGGTAATGGCGTCTTATGCCCCCTTGTTCGCTCATGCAGAAGGGTGGCAGTGGACACCTGATATGATATGGGTGGATAATCTTCGCGCTTACGGTACACCCAATTATTATGTGCAAAAGCTATTTGCTACCAATAGGGGAACGCATGTTTTGCCAATGCTCATGGATAATCAACCACTAACAGGACAGCAGGATCTATTTGCTTCGGCTGCATTGGATAAAAACACCAATGAGCTTATCCTTAAAATCGTAAATACTTCAGATAAGCAACAGCAAAAGGGGATTGTACTTGAAGGAATAAAGAAAATGCATCCAAAGGCACAGATTCAAATTCTGAAAAACGAAAAGTTGGATGGGGTAAACACGCTCTATAATCCTACTGCCATAAGTCCTATTGAAGAAACACTAAATGTAAAGGGCAAGAATCTTAACCTGTCACTTGCTCCATATTCGCTTTCTGTCATTAAGGTTAAGTTTAATTAGTTCTCTTTTTCACATATTTAAAAAAACAGGCTGTATACGCCAAGTTGCAGCCTGTAACTTACAAAAGGCAAATAGAATTCGATAAATTTCATTAGGCTAATTCAGTTATGAGTCCTAAAAAATTTTTGTTGTTGTTGCTTTTGATATGTCCTTTATTTATTTATTCACAAGATATACGTGTTCATGATCCTGTGATTGCAAAACATAAGGAGACTTATTTCCTTTTTGCTACTGGTATGGGCATATCAGTTTTTTCTTCTTCTGATATGAGGAATTGGAAGAAAGGAAATGCAGTATTTGATGAAGCACCCTCCTGGGCAATTGAAGCAGTCCCTGGATTTAAGGGACATATTTGGGCACCAGATATCTCTTATCATCAAGGATGGTATTATCTCTACTATTCAGTTTCAGCTTTTGGAAAAAATACTTCCATTATCGGCCTGGCAACAAACAAGACGCTAGATGCAAACGACCCGGACTTTAAATGGATAGATCATGGAAAAGTTATTCAATCCGTTCCGGGAAGGGATCTTTGGAATGCCATAGATCCTAACCTTGTATGGGACAATGCGAACCAACCCTGGCTGACATTCGGATCCTTCTGGAGTGGCATAAAACTGGTGAAACTAGAAAACAATTTAAAAGAAATAGCAGAACCGCAGCAGTGGTACACAATTGCCAAACGGGAAAGAAGCTTCAAAACCAGTGATCCCGACCCGGGAGAAGGAGCAATAGAAGCACCTTTCATATATAAAAAAAACGGTTTCTATTATTTGTTTGTATCATTTGATTTTTGCTGCCGTGGCGAGGAAAGTACTTATAAAATGATGGTTGGTCGATCGGGCACAGTGGAAGGCCCTTATGTGGATAAGGAGGGGTTGCGAATGGATATGGGTGGAGGGACATTGGTGTTGAAAGGAAATAAGGATTGGCACGGTGTTGGGCATAACGCTGCTTACAGTTTTGATGGTAAGGATTACCTGGTCTTTCATGGTTATGATGCGCATGAGAAAGGGAAGCCCAAACTAATTATTAAAGAAATGAAGTGGGACAACGAATTTTGGCCAATCATTTCGTGGGATCAGTAAGCGAAAACATAAAATAGCTGCAAAACCTAATTGTTTTCAATTATCTTGTCCAATAAGAAACATCATCACTCTTATACTAATACGAAGAAAAGAGCGTATCTTTATAAGTGACGCTTAAAATAAATAAAATGGCAGATAATATGATCATGAGAAGTTGGAGAGAACAAAAGGTTTTGTTAAAAAGAATGTTCTCTACACTTTCAGACGAAGATTTCTATTTTGATGAAGGAAAAAGAGAAGACATGCTGAAAAGGCTGCAAAATAAACTTGGAAAGACAAGAAACGAAATAGAACAAATTTTTGCCGAATTGCAGTTATGTTGATGAATTTATTATATCCATCAATTTAAACCAATTTCGGGTTTGCATCTTATCAAAGTCTTCAAATTTGAGGTGCTATCTTTACAATAAAACTCCTTTATACTTTTCTGGTTGCTGCAAGATCATGGACAATCCTTTGCTCACAGCATGTAGGGCATTATCATCCTGATAAATGGGCAGTTTAATCCTGCTTTCCAATCTTTCTTTAAGTCCTCTTAATAAAGAGCCACCACCTGTCAGCACCACACCATTCTCACAAATATCACCAGAAACTTCAGGTGGGCATTCTTCAAGCACATTAAACAGGGTTTGCTCGATTTGACTGACTGATTTTTCCAAGATATCTGCTACTTCAGCATACCCAATGGTCACCTTGCGCGGAATGCCTGTAATCAGATCTTTTCCAACCACATCGTACGGTACTGGGGGATGTTTTAAATAATTGAGTGCTGATCCGACATGGATCTTGATCATTTCGGCTGTATTTAAACAAATACCTATGTTGTAGTTTTTTCTGAAATGTTCCTGAATGTCTTCATCAAATGTATCACCTGCCACTTTTACAGACTTGGAGGTAACAATGCCTGATAGTGAAATTACTACCATTTCTGTAATGCCACCACCAATATCCACAATCAGCTTGCCATCTGGTTCTGTGATATTCAAACCATTTCCTATTGCAGCTGCAACAGGTTCATAAACCAAGTAGGGTTTATCTACTCTGAACTGTGCCATTGCATCTCGTAATGCCCGTTTTTCCACTTCAGTAGTGGCATGGGGTATCCCTGACACAATATAATTGAAGCCAAAAAGTGGCCATTTATTCATGTAGGCTTTACGAACAAGCTCCCTTACCAACTGACTGGCGGAATTATAATCAGCAATTACGCCATCCTTTAGTGGTTTTATGGTTTTTAACCCGTTATGGGTTTTGCCCACCATCCGAAAAGCACCATCACCCACAGCTTGAATTTTTTTGTTTTCGTTAAAAGCTATAAATGAAGGCTGATCAATCAGTATATGATCCTGGTTGGAAATCAGTGTATTGGTGTTTCCCAGATCTAACGCAAAATTATTTCCACTCTTTTTATCTCTCCCTTGCATTTTCTTTGACCTCCTCCTCATACAAAAATAAACTATTGTATGAACTGATTTACAGATAATCCAAAAGGAATATTACATGGTGGAATATAAATGTATGAGAAGACAAAACCAGCCATCAACTTTCGTTCCCACAGTCTTTCGAATCAAAGCTGGACATTAATTGACCATTCAGTTTAAGCATTTACCAATTTATCAATTTCAAATTTTTTCATTTGCAAAAAAGCCTGAACTACTTTAGGAGCTTTATCCTGATCCGCCATCAGTTTGGCGAGTATAGCAGGAACAACCTGCCATGATACACCAAATTTATCTTTTAGCCATCCGCAGTTGCTTTCTGCTCCGCCTTCGGTGAGTTTATTCCAGTAATAATCGATTTCCTGTTGTGTTTCACATTCCACCACCAAGGAAACAGCTTCGTTAAAACCCGACTGATCTGCTAATGAACTGTCCATTGCCATGATGACACTGTTACCGAGTTTGAATTGGGCATGCTTAACTGTACCTTCAATGTCATTATCTTCTGAGGTATATTTCAGTATGCCTGTTACACTGGAATCTTTAAATACAGAAGTATAAAAATTAATTGCTTCCTCCGCCCTTCCATGTTGTTGGCCTGTAAACATCAAAGTTGGTGTAAATTTCTGACCCACATCATCCATATTGCCATAGTCCAACTGCCAATTGACACCAAACCGGTCTTCTAACCACCCATATTTTTTACTCCAGGGATAAGTGTCAAGGGGCATTATTTCTTTGCCACCCTCAATCAGCTTTTGCCAGGCTTCATCTACTTCCTGTTCGGTTTCATAAATCACAAAAAATGATATCGAAGGATTAACAGTAAAATCTGCACCACCATTCAAGCACATAAATTTTTGTCCGTGCGCTTCAAAATTGACCACCATTGGTGATTCAGATGTGATTTTTGATTGTGTGAAGACCGTACAATAAAATTCAGCGGCTTCTTTGGCATCGCCATCAAACCACAGACAAGGATATATTGTATTTTTCATGTTATTCGGGTTTATAGAATAAAACTTGATTAATAAAATGATTTATTTTTTGGTATGATTAAACATCCACTTGATGCCAAACTTGTCTACACAAACACCATAATAATCTCCCCAGAACATATCCTGCATTTCGGTCTCTACCTTGCCACCTTCAGAAAGGGCTTTAAATAACCGATCGGTTTCCTCTTTCGTATCAGGATCTAAAGCAAGGTACATATTGTTGCCCGGAGTAACATTATAAGCCATCGATGCTGTAATATCGGTGCCCATAAGGTAATGATCACCCATAATAGGTAATGTGACATGCATCACCAGGTTTTTATCCTGTTCGGGCACTTGCATATCTGATTGTCCCGGAGGAACATCGCCATAACGCATCATTTCACCCATAAATTCACTATCGAAAATAGATTTGTAAAAATTGAAAGCTTCTTCAGTATTTCCTGAAAAATTTAAATAAGTGCTAACCTTTGCCATTATATTTTTAAGGTTTGAAGTAAAAAAATGAATTTGCATTGGTGTTGATGGATTCATTTGAAAAATTAGCCATCTTTTATAAATTATAAATACCGTTCATTTTTCACAAATGGATTTCAGAATTTCAAGTGCCTTTGGCCATGTTTCTTCAAAATAAGATTTATATTCCTGATTTACATCCAAATCCACAGTGAGCAACGTGGTACCATTGTGCGCTGAGAAAGTATAATTTTCCAAAGCACCAGCCCATCCTTCAACTGTTTCACCAGAAGTAATTTCCTCATTATTATGCACAACACCCAAATGCTCAATTGATACGAATTGATTAGGAATATTTTCTCTAATCGTACTTACCATTCCTGATGTATCTCCATTGGGGTCAGTTCCTAAAAAGAGAATCTTTGATCCTTTTTCCCATGAACCTTTATAAAATGATCCTTCATTAAACGCGCTGCACCATTTTTTAAAAGAAGTTTTATCTAACATAATATGATAAACCTTTTCAACAGGTGCTTGAATAGAAATCTCAAAATGTAATCTCTCCATTTTGTCAGACCTTTCCACATACTTTTTGAAATTATTGAGAATAGCCTGCCAACCAGCTCTTTGCATCTCGATATCATTGGATGTCTCCGCGTCAAAAGTTTCTGTGACTATAGTAGTATTTTCATCAGTATTGAAAGTAATTTCTACACGTCTTTCATCATCCATGGTATAAACGATCTTTTGATGTATCACAATCTCATTGTAAATACCACCAAAGTCAAATCCGAAACTGCCATCTTTTGCCTCCATTCTTGAGGTAAATTTTCCACCCACCTGCAGATCATTTTTAGCTGATGGACTGTGCCAATCATCAGACGCAAAATTCCAGTTTACAATATGTTTGGGTTCAGTCCACAATGCCCAAACTTTTTCTACAGGAGCATTAATTGTAGCTTCTACTGTTACGGTTGTTTTTTCTAAAGTTGCCATAATCAAAGGTTTATTATAAGGTTATTTAATTAACTATACCTACAAAATTAAGCCTTGCATCTTTAAATCACGATGTGTAAAAATGACAAAACAAGGGGATTTTGCGACAATATAAACCAATTTGATAATAGGGAAATATTACCCTGCTTAGTCAAGCCTACCCTTTGAATAAAAAAATTCATAAAGCATAGTGAATTATTCAAAAGGAAACTTAATTTTGCATTATGGTTTCCTTATGAGAGAGATCATTATCAAATAAAGGGGGTATAATGAGATTAATATTTATTCTATTATTAGTGACAGCAACAATAGCACATGCACAACCGGGAACAGAGAAATGGCTGATAGACCTTGCGTTGGAGAGGAGCAATGGGCTGGCCATACAAAAACAAAAAGTTACTCGAGCAAGGTTGGATAGACAAAAAGCACTATTTACCTACCTTCCCGATGTGTATTTAGATGCTACATATACACACTTGAACAATGATATTAGCTTTAAAGTGCCTACTATTCAAATACCTTTGGGGCCTGATCAGGTACTCGAAAAATCACTCGACCCGATCGTTTTACAAAAACAAAATTCATTTAAGACCAACATAAACGCAACTATGGTAGTGTTCAGTGGCATGAAAGTGCCTTATCTGGCATCTGCGGCACGCCATGTATTTAATTCTGAACAAAATTTATTAGGCCGTGAAGAAGCTTTGGTCATTAAAGAAACTATGGAATTTCATGACAAGCTTGCAGTAATCAATCAATCATTGGTGGTACTGGAAGAAAGCAGGAAGAGGTTGGAAAAACAAATGGAGTTTGCAGAGAAAGCCTACAGGAACCAACTAATCACTTCATATGATTTAAGTAAACTTAGAATTGCTCAACAGGAGTTAAAAGCTAAAGAAATTGATCTGAACGGACAAAGAAGAATTGTATGGGCAAAATTGCATCAACTTACAGGCTTACCCATAACAGATATTGAAGCCATTTCACCAAAACTTGATATTTGGGAAATGCCACATGCTATACAAAACACCGATAACCGCCCGGAGATCAGGGCTTTGGAAGAAGGGATTATGGCTTCTAAATATATTACCCGATCTGAAGCATCCGATTATTTGCCCAAAGTCTTTTTATTCGGTAAAAAGGAACTTTATGAAAATGACCTCTCCGCATTGGATCCACCCTGGTACATGGGGGTAGGATTAAAATGGCACCTCTTTGATGGCATGAAAAACAAAGTAGATATTCAAAAAGCCAAACTTGAAACTGATATATTAACGAAAAAAACCGATGAAGCCAGGTCGCTGTTTGATCTGAACCTGACCGTGAACATGGAAAAACTTTCCGTAGCCACTCAATTGATAGACGTAGCAAATGAAAAGGCTGATCATGCTACAGAGGCATTACACATTGCCCAAAGGGAATATGAGTTAGGATTAAAAAGCATTACCGAACGATTGGCATCAGAATCTGATCATCAAATAGCCAAGATGGATTTGATACTTGCTATTTACAATTTAAGAGAACAATACCTGAAAGTATTGGAGGCTGTAGGCTCATTAAACACACATACGATACAAGAATTAACCAACCATTAATCAAAGCTTAATAAAATTGAAAACACATTAATCAAATGAAAAAAACACCAATAATTATATACCTTCTATTCAGCTTGTTCATGCTTTCTTGTGGAGAAAGAAAACAAAACTATGATCAATATCTGAAAGGGAAAGTTAAAAAAGAAAGTGTAGCTATTGCACCCAAGGTAGCAGGCAGAATATTGTTGATACCGGTAAACGAGTCACAATTGGTAAATAAAGGAGACACATTGGCTATTATAGAAATCCCTGAAATTGAGGCGAAGTTAAAACAAACACAGGGGGCATTCCATTCGGCGAAAGCCCAATATGAAATGGCACTCAGGGGGGCCACCGAATTTGAAAGGAAACAAATAGATGCCATGCACAAAGCTGCTACCGAACAATTTTCGTATGCAGAAAAAAGTTATCAGCGGTTGAAAAGCATGTACACCGATTCGCTAATTCCCGCTCAACAATATGATGATGTTTATTCCAAATATATGGGAGCCATGGCTCAAATGGAAGCTGCAGATGCACGTCGTTCCGACATTGCAAAAGGCACCCGTGAAGAGCATATCAGAATGGCTTATGGCGATTTGTTGCGGGCTGAAGGAGCTTTGCAGGAAGCAGAAACAGCCTATGCAGAACGGGTATTGATAGCACCTGAAAACATGTCTATTGAGACCATTGCCTTAAAAGAAGGTGAACTTGCGCTGCCCGGGTATAATATTTTTACCGGCTATTTACTAAACAGCATCCACTTCAGGTTCACTATACCGGAAAAAAAAGTTCATGAGTTTGTTACCGACACCCAATACCAGATTGTATTGCCTTATCAACCGAACGTTGAAATACCAGCAAAACTGATGGGAATCAGGCAATTAAACTCATATGCTAGCATTACATCTGTTTTTCCGGAACATGATTTAGGTGAAGCGGTATATGAATTGAAGTTTGTTCCACTTCAAACCAATTTAGATCTATTTACCAATATGACGGTGTTGCTGGAGGAAAAACAATGATATTTATTTTATTTAAGTTAATAAAAAGGGAACTTATAATATTCACTAAAAACAAGGTAATGCTTGCGATCTTTTTGGGAGCACCATTGTTTTTTGGAATTTTGCTGGGGTTTGTGTACCAGGATGCCACAGTGACCAAGTTACCGATTAGTGTTTTAGACCTGGACAATACCCCTATGTCTCATAGCATAATAGAAGCCCTCAATGACAATGAAACCCTGGAAGTAGTTCATATATTGAATCAGGAGGCAGAAACTACTCACTTACTACGCGATGGCATAAGCAATGCCATCGTAACTTTACCAAAAGGGTTGGAAGGGGATGTCCATCAAAAGAGATATCCGAAGATCCAGGTAGATGTAGATGCAGCAAATATATTGACAGCTAATTATGCAGCCCGCGCTATCCAATTGGTATTGGGAACTATCAATGCTGGAATTGAAATTTCAGGTTTGAATAAGCAAGGGATACCCTACGAAATAGCCAAAGACAGGTATGAGTCTTTTAATGTAAATTTTACCAGGTTTCATAATCCTGCGGCCAACTATATGGCATTTCTATGGCCGGGAGTGTTGGCAGCTATCCTACAACAAGTATACTTGCTTATTATGGCATTATCTTTTAGTAAAGAGTTCGAAAAAAACACCTTTGGACAATTGTTAGGGTTCTCAAAGAATCCCTTCTTAATCATCGTGGCTAAGGCAGTTCCCTATTGGATAATCGGTATGTTTTTATGGGGATTTATAATAAAAATATTCTTCCCCTACTTTATGATACCCGAAGTAGAAAATACCTTTAGCCTATTTGTACTTACATCACTATTTATTTTATCTCTTACATTCCTGGGCACAATCGTGAGTTTATTAATTCCCAGCCAGCTAAAAACAACAGAAATATTGATGCTGATTGCCTCTCCGAGTTTCATATTAAGTGGTTTTACATGGCCCTTGTCTCAAATGCCTGGATGGTTGCAAAATATGGCTCAAGCCATACCCCTTACTCCATTTCTTTCCGGATTCAGGAAGATCTATTTCTATGATTTAACGGTAATGGACCTGATACCTGAATTTCGTATACTCGGAGTTATTATACTTGTCTCAGCTACAGCAACTTTTATTGTGCTGTATTATAAAATCAAAATGCAGGAGCGAGTAAAAGTGGCTGCAAATTAACCCGTCCTCACCCGTTGGAAAATGAAAAATCTATGGAAATTGACACTAATTATTATCTCCTTCTGAATTTGCACTTACCAAACGGAAATTTTCGACTGTATTTCCTTTGAGCTGTTTTTGCCATTTATCCAGCAATGGTTGCTCCAAATGGTGTTCCCTGTATTCATCTGGGTTCATAATGGGGATGCCTTTCACTATGGGATAAATACGTTTACACCTAGAACATACAAAAAATCCTTCCAATACATTACCATCTATATCTTTAGATACAATGGTAAGATCAAGATCTGACTTATCAAATGGGCAACAAAGTTTATTGATGGTTTCTGTTCTCATGATTTGCTTTTAAATTTTTCTTTATAACTTTTTACTGCTTCACGAGGGTCTTCGGCATTCATTACACCTGAAATCACCGCAACACCAGAATAGCCTAATTCTTTCAATTGATCCATATTCTTCGGATTAATACCACCAGCTAAAAAAACGGGAATGGGCGAAATTTTTGTTGCTTCCCTGATGGTATCAAATGAAACCAATTCGCAACTGTTACTGGTAGCTGAAGGGAATACTGAACAAAAAGAAATATAATCCATGCCATTATCAATTGCCCAATGTACGGGATCAAGGTCATTGTTACAGGTTAATCCGCACAAAAATCCTCTCCTTACCTCTTCTCTAATATGCGAAAGCTGACTGGGGATGTTGTCGAAATGAACACCATCTATTTCGGTACTTAACAAATATTCCCATTGGTTATTGATCAGCACAGGCACATTGTAAGCATGACAAAGTGCACAAACTTTTTGGAGTAAAACTTCAATATCCTGGCCACTATTAAAATTATCCCAGACCTGAACAGCCACGACTTCTTCCAGGAGTATTTTTTCTAATTTGTTCAACAGGGATACCATTTCCATCGATGGGTCTATCACCACATAAATCCCGTCTTTAATTCGATTGCTGATTTTCATTTCCATCCTGCTTGTAAAGCCTTAAAAAATGCTGCCCAATACGGGTCTTCTTCATGGTAGACAATATCTTGTAACCGCCCTTCTTCCATTAATTTGATTCCCTGACTCTTTTCCGTGATTACCCCTACTTCACAGCACATTATCTCTTCGCTTTTCAATCGACTGATTACATCATTAACATGATTGGCCTTACAGGTAATTATCATTGAACCAGCCCCAATACAATGACGTGGGTCTAAAGAAAATATGTTGCACACATCCTGCTGAAGTTTTCGAATCGGCAGCTTTTCCTGTTCAACGATGGCACCATTACCGGAGGCTGTAGCCAATTCATAAATGGCTCCCAATACACCGCCTTCTGTCACATCGTGCATTGCTGTAACACCTACACTATTCCCCTCATGGCCCATTGCGACCAACGCATCATTTAATGAGGACGTCTGGTAAAAAGATTCACATGCCAAATGATAAGCTTCATTGCCGATCTTGTTGCTTACCGTTTCCGGAAAACTCATTGTCAAAATGGCCGCTGAAGAGATGGCACAGCTTTTTGTGACAAGGATAACATCGCCAGGTTGAGCTAATGTAGAAGTGAATAATTGGTTTTTTGGTGCCACCGTAAAAAAAGTCCCACCACCTGCAATGGTAGAGTTTTGACCTTCAATAAATCCTGTGTGCCCTCCTGTGATAGCCGTTCCAATTTTAGCACAGAACTTATGGATATAATGCCAATACAAATTGAAGTCGTTTTTGGAGAATTGGGCGGGAAGGTTTAACACAAACTGACCGTACATAGGAGCAAATCCAGTGGTAGCCATATCATTGGCCATCAGGTGCACTGATAACCATGCAGATTCTTCCAATCCCAATGTCGGAATAAGCGAAAGCGGATCACTGGTGGCAGCCATGGCCATTTCTCCGGGAAGGTCTATAATGGCCACATCTACACCAAATTGTGGCTTCACCCTCACCTCTTCGCGTGAATGACCGCATTTTGTAGCTATAAAATGATCAAATAAATGATGACTAATCTTTCCAAGTTTCCCGCTCATTTAATCAACATCGTTAAACTGCACATATAATCCAAAAAAATCACCTATTGGCACGCTCCATTGCTGCACCGGAAACCATTTTGGCAATCCTGTACAAGACCATTCGATGGTATAATCCCTTCCCTTTAAGGCTTCATGTATCACACTCATGAGTTTCGCCGGGGTATAAAAAGTAGCTGTAACATAAAATGGGTTTTTACCAAAAAGCTGCTGGATACGTCGTCTCGCCACTTTTGGTGAATTTCTGTTCATCATACCCATGGCAATTCCATATTTTCCCACCCTTGAAGCTTCCCTGATTACTTGAACAGGATCTTTATAATATTCAAAAGTAGTAATGAAAGCCAATGCTCCGAAGGTGTGATCTTTGAATGGCATGTGGTGCGAATCGGCCATAACGAGATCACCATCGAAAAGATGGACGGCCTGCGATAACATGAGTGGTGAAATATCCCCACCTGTTGCTTCAATGCCAATTTCCTTCCACCATCGGGTGAACCTGCCTGTTCCACAACCAAATTCAAGCAAAGTTTTAACCCGTTGGTCTTTCGACACCAGTTGTTCCATTACTTTTTTCTGCCATACTTCTGCCCTTTTGTACCTGCCTTCATACCAAAGTTCATAGGTATCGGTATGTTGCCGGTTAAAAAACCATTCCGGACGATTTTGCCAGTTCTGTTGTGTTTGTGGAATAAGTACAGAGCTTCGATTAGTTATTTCCATTTTATGCCTTTATTTTCAAAAAATTACATCCTGAATTGGGTTCAACAGAATGTCGCATAAAATGAGCTATGGCTGCATTCCTACGTTGGTATTATCCAATTCAGGTTCCCGGGTATTCATCTCAGCCAGACATCTGTCCAGCACCCCGTGCAATAAGTATTTTCTTAGATATTATCTATTTATTGAGTCGCAAAGATGAACAAATTGGTTGAAAAAACACAACAGAATGTTTAAAAAGGTACGGCAGAATATGTGGGAATTTATTAATATCTATATAGAGTGTTGCCGACATCGAACTGAATATTATATTTTTGTTCGTTAGCTTAATGTTTATGACTCCTGATCTTACTAAAATTAAGAAAATACTGATTGTCCAATACCTTCCCTTTGGAGATGTATTGTTAGGTACAGCCTATACTGAGATTTTGAAAAAACTCTTTAATCCGGAAATACATTATTTAGCCGCTAAACCCTTTGATCAAATTCTTGAAGGTCATCCATATATTGACAAGGTGGTTTCTTTTGAAATTGGAAAAGGAATGGATTATGCGATCAATCGAATAAAAATATTAAAGGAAATCAATAAAGAAAAGTACGATTTAGTAATCGATCAATTGGGCAAACCAAGTTGTAAACAAATGATTTTGTTTAGTGGGGCTAAGTACAAATTGGGTTGGACGAATTCACGTATGAATTATTTATTGAATTTAAAAGCTGAAAGAACCTACCATGGCTACAGTTCTACACGTCATTTAGAGATTTTGCGTCCTTTGGGCATCATGCCTCAGCGTTATCGTTTGTATATCCATGTTCCGGAAAATGCTTCAAAAAAAGTAAAAAACTGGATGCTGGAAAAAGGGTTAAAAAAAGAAAACCTGATCGGGATTGCCCCCAGCAGCAAAGACAGGAAGAAAAAATGGAATATTGATTTATTTAAAGAGCTGACACTAAATTTGATAGAGACCTACAAGAAGAAAATCATTCTAATATATGCACCCAGTGAATATGAGGATGCTCTTGAGGTATATAATGGTGTAAATCACCCTGATGTTTTCATGTCGCCATCATTAAATATAAAAGAATCGGCAGCTTTGTTGCAAAACATTGAATTGCTGATATCTAATGATGCAGCGATTCACCACATGTCTGTAGCCACAGCAACACCTTCTATAGCCATATTTGGCCCTACTGATGCACAAGCATGGTGTGCAGAAGGTGATTTTCCGCTCCATTACCGGGTAAAAAATGATCAGTGGGTACCGGAATCGAATAAGGATGATTTTGGGATTTCTGTAACTGATGTGATGAAAAAGGTAGAACAAGCATATTTGGAAATAAAGAATACCAAATGGAGTGAAGACTTGTTTTATTGTGATCCTAAAAAGCAAACTTACTAATGCGATTTGAGCATGAGGTAAATGAATAAGAGGATTAGTCTTACCAGGAATCGAACCACAACATCCACATGTATGGTATAATATCCCGTTTAAATGGATTTAGTATCGATTATGTGTCGATTGTCTGAGATCAAATGTTCGGTTTTATATTATTCATTTCCAACTATTTTTTTCTCTCAAGTGTCATGCTATTGTAA
>JAEWLI010000205.1 GCA_023393375.1 Bacteroidota bacterium | reverse complement strand
GAAATGATCCCCAGTGAAATAGAAGCTAAAATACGGACTGTTGAGGGTGTGAATGATGTTAAGGTAGAACTCACTTTTGATCCACCCTATACACATGAGATGATGTCAGAAGCCGCTAAATTGGAATTGGGATTTTTATAGGTATTCATAGTAAATTGACATATCAATTACTTGAATTTTTTTACATATTATATAGCTTAATGAAATTTTTAACCTTAAAATAAATAGAATGATGTATCCGGAAGAATTAGTAGCTCCTATGCGGGCAGATTTAACTACCGTTGGGTTTGTTGAATTCAGGACGGCACAGGAAGTTGAAGAACATTTGGAAGCGCATAAAGGAACCACTTTAATTGTTATCAACTCTGTATGCGGGTGTGCTGCAGGTGCAGCTCGTCCTGGTGTAAAACTCGCTGTAGAACACAGCAAGAAGACACCTGAAGTATTGGCTACCGTATTTGCAGGAGCGGACATGGAGGCAGTAGCCAAAACAAGAGAATATACATTGCCTTATCCTCCCTCCTCTCCTTCAATAGCTCTATTCAAAGATGGTGAATTAGTTCACTTTGTAGAAAGGCATCATATTGAAGGCAGATCAGCAGAAATGATCGCCAACCATTTGATCGGTGTTTTTGAAGAATATTGTTAAAGAATTTAAAATAGGAAAATAGGCAGGCTCATCAAGTCTGCCTATTTTTGTTAATGAACCAACTTTGTAAATAGAAATCTAAAATCACAGGGGTAAAAAATAAAATTGCAATCATAAAAATCTACTAGTGTTTTTATAAATAGTTTGTAAAAATATTCGTACTTTTAGGGAATTATTTATGAACTTAAACTTTAAGTCTGGCGTTTAGTCTATGTTATCTGTTAAGTACGGTATCTTAAAATCTTCTTTTTGACTTTTTAATAACCTACACTTCACAATAGCTTCATCTACTACAAGGGTAGTGTACAGCAATTATTAATTTAAATATTATTATTATCAAACATCCTAAATTTACTAAAGACACAGGCTCAGATTTTTCCAAAGTGTTAAAACAACGAGTCAACGACCATTTCTTCCAAAAAAAAATAAGCAGAAACGGTAATACCAGTATGACTATAAAGAGCATCACAATGTTGACTGTTTCCTTTGCCCCATTGATTTTGGTGAATATTGGATTAGTCACAAACCCGTGGATCTTAATACTATTATTTGTCATCAGTGGAATAGGTATGGCAGGAATTGGCATGGGAATCATGCATGATGCGCTTCATGGATCATATTCGGGAAATCGAAAAGTGAACAGAATAATGGGCTATACCATGAACCTGATCGGAGCCAATGCCAATGTATGGAAAATTAAGC
The DNA here is from genome assembly GCA_023393375.1 of Bacteroidota bacterium. Classification (GTDB taxonomy): domain Bacteria; phylum Bacteroidota; class Bacteroidia; order Cytophagales; family Cyclobacteriaceae; genus JAEWLI01. Next base: position 4,352 of record JAEWLI010000205.1, on the reverse strand, counting down.
ACAATGTGCTACATCACACTTATACCAATATCAATGAAGCTGATGATGACATCAATGCACCATTCTTTTTGCGGTTTTCACCAAATGATAAAAGGTATTGGGTACACCGGTTCCAACATGTGTATGCATGGTTCTTTTATGGCTTGTCCACTTTATTATGGGTAACATATGCCGATTTTAAACGATTGGTCAAGTATAAAGAAATGGGCTTTGTTTCTGGTAAAAATGAATTCTCAAGGGAAATCATAAATATAATTGGCTGGAAAATGCTTTATTATTCATATGCTTTGATTATTCCATTGATTGTAGTGCCACTATCACCCTGGATCATCATCCTGGCTTTTGTGATCATGCATTTTATTACCGGATTAAGCATTAGTACGGTATTTCAAACCGCCCATATTATGCCGAGTTCTGAGTTTCCTTTACCAGACGAAAATGGCATTATTGGAAGTGACTGGACACTGCATCAGATGGCAACTACCAGTAACTACGCTCCTAGTAGCAGGATATTCTCCTGGATGATAGGAGGTTTAAATTTTCAGATCGAACATCATTTGTTCCCTAATATATGCCATGTGCATTATCGAAAGATTTCAGGTATAGTGGAAAAAACCGCTGCCGAATTTGGTATTCCTTATTATTCCAGGAAAACATTTATGGCAGCTGTATGGGATCATATCAAGATGTTGCGACAATTGGGAAGACCAAGCCCTGCATTATCAATTGCGGGTTAGTAGTAATTAGAATTCAATAATTAATAACAATAAAATACACAGTAATGAAAGAAGGAGTAGTAAAATTTTTTAACAATGCCAAAGGATTTGGTTTTATTAAACCATCAGACTCAGGTGAAGACATTTTTGTTCATGAAAGTGGACTAATTCACGAAATCAGAGAAAATGACAAAGTGAAATTTGACGTGGAAAGAGGCAAAAAAGGAATGAACGCTGTAAATGTAGAGCGGATAGATTAATTTCAGTTTGAACTTAAGTTTTAAGAAAAAGCCATTTAACAGATGGCTTTTTTTGTTTTTGTGATGAATGAATACATTTGTAGTCACAATAGATAACCCATGTTAAAAAAATCGATAAAGATCATCTTGATTTTGATGATCCTGACATTTACGCTTAGCCTGCTGTTGATCTCTCCTATCAATAGGAAACCCTTGTCTGAAAGGGATTTCTATAATACGATGAGAAACTATATGGATTCATTGGAAATAAAGAGCTATCATTCTGAAAGTCAATTAAAAGCTGGATGGCATCGGAAAAATATCATTCCTGATTTTGAAGTACCGATGGCAGGTTATCGACCGAGAAAAAATTTTGATCAAATTCATGATACACTTTTTGTACATGTATTGATGCTGGACAATGGCTTGGCTAGAGTAGCATTTATCTCCTACGATTTGCTCATCACACCTCCATTGTTAAAACAGCGGATAGAACAATCAATAACTGACCGGATACCAGAAATTGATTTTGTATATTTTTCTGCTACACATACTCATAATGGCATTGGAGGTTGGGACAATTCCCTGGGTGGTCAGTTGATGAGCGGAAAGTACAATGAAGCTATTCTTGATCATTTGGAGAAAATGACTTTTAAATGCCTGGAACAGGCATATACAAATATGGGGGATGCCTACCTGAAATACTTTGAAGTAAATGCAGAAAAGTATGTTAGGAACCGCATCGATCCATCGTCTGCTGAAGATGGGATGATTAGAGGCATTGAAGTGGAGCAACAATCTGGACAAAAAGCCATTTTAACTACCTATTCTGCACATGCCACCAACATACCTGCCAAGAGTAGATATATTAGTGGTGATTATCCGGCACAATTAAACAAATCGTTGGAACAATCAGGGTATGATTTTGCCATGTTTATGGCTGGTGCTGTAGGGAGCCATAGGTTGGATACCAGCGAACCAAAATCTCTAGAATTGGCAAAAACAACAGGAGTGGAATTGTCCAAACTTATTTCTCATACAAAAACCACTACCCTTCCCGATTCGATCACTATTGCCTTCAAGGAAATTGATATTGAACTTGGTGAATCCCAACTCAGGATTAGCGATAATTTTCATTTACGCAATTGGGCCTTTAATGCTGTTTTCCCGCCATTGAAAGGAGAAATAAAATATTTGGAAATAGGTAATCTCCTTTTTTTGGGCATGCCTTGTGATTTTTCAGGTGAAATCCTGATTAAAAATGATTTATATAAATTGGCTGAAAAGCTTAATAAAAAGCTGATCGTCACCAGTTTCAATGGTAATTACATCGGCTATATTACTGAAGATGGTCATTATGACAACTCCAATAATTCAGAAGTCAGGGAGATGAATTGGGTAGGTCCTTATCATGGAGACTATTTTAGCGAAATCATCACGTTGATCCTTGAAAAATAGGAATAGTATTTATTTACATTTTTCCTATTTGTATTCCACCATACTTTTCTATTTTATCATAAACTTCCCCATTTACATTTTTTGAGTCTAATTAATCAATAGATCGTTTGATAAAAAACTCTGGGATATGAAAGTTCCGTCATAACAAAAGCTAACAAATCAGGTTTATTTTAAAGCAAGCTATAAAAGTAATTTTTAAAGCAAGAGATAAAGAGCTGCAAATATGAAAGACGAGTTAGAAGATGAGGATTTTTTGGATGAGGATTACAAAATCCGATCTGCACAGTATAAAGGAGACCTAACTATTAAAGTAATTTTTACCGACGGGTTTGTGAAGACGATCAACTTCAGACCTATGTTGGAAAATTCCCACAACCCGTCTATCCGATCTTATCTGGATGAGAAAAAATTTCAGGAGTTTAAGTTGATTGATGGGAACTTAAACTGGCATGATTATGATTTGATATTCCCACTACGGGATCTCCGGAAAGGACAGTTGAGTTACCAATTTTGATTTTACTGCACGGTAAAAGTTTAAAATGCCCCTTGAACAGGTGGATTTCATAATAAAGATGCTGTATCTTTGAAAGTATGATTTCAAAATATACATCTATGAACCTGTTAAAATATCTTTTGATCCTGTTAGTCGTTTTTACAAGTTGTGGTGACACTAAAGAACCTCAAACAATTCCAATTCCCGAATTTGATAAAGCTACGCTTGCCGAAAATATTAAAATTCTTTCATCAGATGAATTTGAAGGCAGAGCACCCTCCTCTCCTGGTGAAGAAAAAACCATTCAATTTTTAGAAACACAATTCAAAAACCTGGGTACTGTTCCCGGTAATGGTAGCAGTTACTTTCAGAAAGTGCCGTTGTTAAGCATCTCCGCTGCATCAGCAGAAATTTCAATGGAAATTTCTACGAAAACTGGCACAAAATCACTGTCCTTTGGTGATGAATTTGTAGCAGTTAGTCCTTTGACTACGGAAGAAGTAAAAGTCGAAAATTCTGAAATTGTCTTTGTGGGTTATGGTATAGTGGCCCCAGAATACAACTGGAATGATTATGAAGGGTTGGATGTTAAAGGAAAAACAGTTGTCATGTTGGTAAATGATCCCGGATATGCTACACAGGATGAAGAACTTTTTACCGGAAATGCCATGACATATTATGGCCGGTGGACCTATAAATTTGAGGAAGCAGAAAGACAAGGAGCTGCTGCCGCATTGATTATCCACCAAACAGGTCCGGCAGGTTATCCTTGGGGTGTGGTAGAAAACGGTTGGTCTGGCGAACAGTTTTATCAGGCTGGAAATGAAGGAACACCTCAATGTAAAATCACAGGGTGGATTACAGAAGAAGTAGCAGCTTCATGGTTCGAAGCTGCAGGAATGGATATGGACCAAATACTGGACTCAGCTGTTTCAGTAAATTTTACCCCACAAACCATGCAAATGCAAGCTTCTATAAGTTTGAAAAATACCATTAAGACCTCTGAATCCAATAATGTAATAGCCGTAATACCCGGTAGAACGAAACCTGATGAATACATCATCTATACTGCTCACTGGGATCATTTAGGCATGGACACTACTCTGGAAGGAGATCAGATATTTAATGGGGCTTTTGACAATGCCACTGGAGTGGCGGGATTAATAGAACTTGCAAGAGCGTTTAAAGAAACTGGTGAACATGACCGCAGCATTGTATTTATGCCTGTTACAGCAGAAGAGCAGGGCTTGTTGGGTTCTGCATATTATGCTGAAAATCCGGTGTTCCCCCTTGATAAAACTGTTGCCGTAATCAATATAGATGGGTTGAATATTTTTGGTCGGATGAAAGATATCATTATCATCGGATCTGGAAATTCACAATTGGATGATTATATTAATCGGGCTGCAGAAGCACAAAACCGTGTGGTCAAACCAGACCCACAAC
>JAEWLI010000096.1 GCA_023393375.1 Bacteroidota bacterium | reverse complement strand
TAAGCAATACCTAAAAGATAAGAGTCTGTTTGAAAAGCTCCAAACCTTGCATGACGATACCAAAGCCATTGTTAAGGATTTCACGAAGTTCAACAACCTAAGCGAGCGGTTCCCAATCAAAGGAAAGATAAGCAGTTTTAAAGACCAGTATGTAAAAGACTTCTACTATCCCGCCTTACGCAATACCATTGGCGATAAAGTAGATTGGAAACCTTTACTCACCTTCACTTCTGATCCTAACTTTAAGCGAGCTCAGATATTGGCAAGCGCACAGTGCAACGTTCCCCAGAAGTTGGATGGCAAGGTGCAGAAATGGACAGGCTTAACATCTCTAAGAGCCAAAGATGTTGATGTAGAAAGTCTCTATGACATCCCTTTTGATGTAAACTCCAACTTCCTGAAACAAGAACGGGATTATTCATCCATCAAAGAAGAAGCTGCAGGTGTAACCGGAGCCCTCAAAACCATTGCCGATGAATACGAAATGACCATTGTGCAGGAAGTCATCAAGAAGAAAGAACAGCTTGAATTGGTAAAAATCCAACCGGAGCACAAAAAGGCTATTGAGCAAATCATTGCCAAAGAAGAATTACCGGCAGACATCACCAGCAGTTTGATTGCTTCCATCAACAAGCTTTTTGTAGATATAGAAGTGGTAAGTCTCAACCGCTCAGAGTTAATGAACCGCGTGTTCAAGAAAAACGAATTAGTAACCCTAAGCCAAATGCAGCAAGCCTTCTTTAACCTTTACCAGGAATTGGAAAAAGACCACAAAGGCAAAGAAGTACGCTTTAAAATTGAAGAGTAAGACGACCTATGGATTACAAAGAAGAATTAAAAAATACGCTTACCGAATTAAGAACAATAGATGGTTTCCCTATCGGAGATGACGAGGCAGTATTAAGGCTATCAAGGCCTCCATATTACACCGCTTGTCCGAATCCTTTCATTTCTTCATTTATTGAAGAAAATGGAAAACCTTACGATCCAGATAATGATGATTACAGGAAAGAACCATTTATTGGCGATGTGAGCTTTGGCCGAAATGATCCATTACTTAACGCCCACTTTTATCATACTAAAGTACCTCCAAAAGCTATCTGCCAATTCATTGAACATTACACAGAAGAGAATGATGTAATCCTTGATGCTTTTGCGGGGACAGGCACTACGGGCATTGCTGCCACAAGATCAAATCGCAAGGCCATAATCTCAGACCTATCACCTATTGCATCATTTATTTCAGCAAATCAAAATCTACCTTCCAATATAGTTTCTTTAGTAGACGATGTTAAGGCATTTATAAGAACCGTTGAAGGCTTAATTAGACCACTATATAGATTGAAAGTTGGGTCAATTAACCAATCAATAAACTATACTATTTGGAGTGACGCCTTTAAATGCCCTTACTGTAATTCGCAATACTTCTACTATGATCAATTTGTAGATTTCAAAAACAATAAAGTAAAGGAAAGTGCTAAATGCCCATCATGTGATGGAGACATCAAAAAAGAAAATGACACTAAAGTTTTTGTAGAGTTTTACGATTCGGTATTAAGAAAGACAAGGCTTAAGCCACTTCAAAAACCTGTTAAAATTTCTTACAAGAAGGGGAATAGGAAATTCTATGTTGACCCAACCGAAGACGATTTAAATCTCATAAAAGATATTGAGAGTAAAGAAATTCCTCATTGGGTGCCCTCATCACCAATAATGTTCAAGGGTGACGAATTTGGGGACCTTTGGAGAGCAGGTTATCACAAAGGTTACTCTCACACTCACGATTTTTATACGAAACGTAATCTTTTAGCCCTATCCATAATCTTTGACGAAATCAAGAAGCTAGATGACAACCCTGACTTGAAAAGGATACTTACTTTCATTTTCAGCTCATTGTATTCTCGCTCGCACAGAATGAATCGTTATATACCACAGCATGGTAGGCATGTTGGTCCTCTTTCAGGTACATTATACATGTCTAGCTTACAAGTAGAAATAAATGTGTTATCCCTGTTAAAGGAAAAAACAAAGAGTATTATTAGTGCCTTAAGTGAATTGAAAAAGCAAAATGTGCTTATCTCAAATCAATCAATAACATCAATCAGTCAAAATATTCCCAAAAACTCCATAGACTATATTTATACTGACCCTCCATTCGGTGACAATCTTCCATATTCTGAGTTAAACTTTTTAATGGAAGATTGGATAAAACTTCATACAAATACTGAAACAGAAGCAATTATAAATGTTAAGCAGAACAAGCAATTAGATTCTTATAACTTGTTGATGCAAGAAGGCTTTAAGGAATATTTCAAGGTACTCAAGCCTAATAGATGGATTACTGTGGTATTCCACAATTCACAATCTAAGGTTTGGACTTCTATTCAAGATGCGATAACAAAGGCCGGATTTATTATCTCAAGCATTTCAGTTCTAGATAAGAAAAAAGGAACCACCAAACAATTGTCATATGGCGGGGCAGTAAAAAACGATTTGATCATTTCTGCTTTTAAACCCAAGGAATCATTCATTGATGGTTTTGAACGGTCTGCAGGAGTTAACTACGAGAAAGATTTTCTCGAGACATACTTGGTAAACCTGCCTTTAAGGCCTGTTATCGAACGTACGAAACAAATGCTCTATTCTAAAATGATTGCGTACTACCTCCAGCGCAATTACCAAATAAACCAAGACGCTAAATCATTTTATTCTCTGCTTCAGAATAATTTCATAGAAGAAGATGGATTTTGGTTTACCTCAGATCAAATCAACTCCTATATGGAGTATAAAAAATACGCCAAACTCAATGAGATAGAAGAAATCAAATCAGGTGGTTTATTCTTGTTTGTAACCGATGAAAAGTCAGCATTGGTTTGGTTGCATAACTTCTTAAACCAACCCAAGAGCTTCTCCGAGGTTTCGGTAGCATTCAATCAGTTGGCCAACATCCAAGATGACCAGGTGCCTGAGCTTCGTCATTTATTAGAAGAAAATTTTGTGTTTGAAGGCGGATTATACCGCAGGCCTAAGTCAGAAGAAGAGCACAATCAAATCACCGAGAAGCGTCAGAAGCAACTTTGGAAACAGTTTGAGTCCATTCTTATTCAGGCACAAACCGAGCGCAAGAAAATCAAAGAAGTACGAAAGGAAGCCCTTACCTATGGCTTTGAGCGTTGCTACAAAGACAAGCGTTTTAAGGACATTCTCACCATTGCATCCAAGCTGCATCCTTCCATTCTAGAAAATAATGGAGAGTTAGCAGACTTTGTGGAAGCAGCAGAAATTCAAACAGAAGGTTTAGCGTAGTTAATATGTTGTGGCAAGATGCAATCCATACCGCTTTAAGCCTTGATAATGGTCAACCAAAGGTAATATCAGACCACACAGGCGTGTTGCTGCACGATAGCTTTACAAGTTATCTGCAAACGTATGGCATCAGCTTTCAGCTTTGCCATTCTGTTGCGGATATGTTGCCTTTGAGCAATCAACCAGAGCCGCAAATTATACTTACCACCATTGAAAAAGTACCTGCATTTATTTGCAATGACAGGGAATGTAAAACCTTTCATTACAGAGACCTGCCTATCAATGGAGATGCATACAAAGCATTAAGTCAGTATAAAACGGAACAGGTCATTGAACTATTGGAAGTGGTTTATCTCACCGATAGGCATACACCCGTCAACCCAAATGCTATTGATGCGCTCCTGGCTAAAGCCAATCGCTTAAAGTCAGAAAAACAATTCAATGCCATAGTAGAGCAGCTCAACCAATATACTGCACAGGAACCTGGCATCAATAATCTAACAGATGCCAGTACTTTAATCGGTCGACTAAACTACCTGAGCTATATCAATGGCAAAGCCATTGCACCAGAAGTTTATGAGAAGGTGGACCAATGGTGCAAACCGTTTTTTGTGCAAAATGGTATGGAGCAGGTATTCTATGCTTCTACACCAAAACGACCATTTTCAGTTGATAAAATCATTCCCCATCTAAAAGTCAATAAACTCGAGAAAGTTGCCCTTCTTTGTTTAGACTGCATGGGCTTTACAGAATGGAATCTACTCAAAGGTCATTTGGAATTACATGAATCAGCATTCTATGAAAAAGCTGTGTTTGCCATGTTACCTTCGGTAACCAGCATTTCACGCATGGCAATTTATGAAGGCAAGCGCGAAGTGTACAACCACAAAGCTCCGGGCAGACCTGCAGAAGCCAAAGCATTAGCGAACAACTTCGCTCCACAGCACACCACTTATTTAACTGAAAGTGACACAATCACAGCAGACAAGCTGCTTGGTTATGATGTGGTTTCCATTCTCTACAACTTCTTTGATGAGTTGGCACATTCCGTTCAGTTCCCACCAGGCGTAGAAGACAAAACACCCTACCTGAATGCAGCCAAAGATTACTTGCAGAATAGCAGCATAAAACAAGACATCCTATTGCTCAAAGAAGAAGGTTATGCCATTTATCTCTGCTCGGATCATGGCTCCATTGTCGCAAAGGGCAATGGCAAGCGCATTGAAAAATACCTGATAGATGGCTTTGCCAAAAGAGCTGTCATCATTCAGGCAGATAATTCGGAATTGTTAAATATGGAACAAATCAACATTCCATTTGAGAACGATAAAAAAGTGGTTCTACCTGAAGGCAGAACCATGTTTACATACAAAGACAAAATTGAAGTGAATCACGGGGGCATCACCTTAGAAGAGATGATAGTTCCCTTTATAAAATTAAATTGATGTTAGGATACGACAGACCACTAAAACCAGAGTGGATTTATAAATCACTGCGCATGGTAGAACCGGGAAGAAAACCCGAAGAGTTCTATGATGCCTACAATGACATTGCAACTGAATTAACAGGAAAACACGGGAGAAGAAAAACAAGAACGGTACTGTTCAGAACCTTCATTTACAGTTTTCAGGAAAGCAAATCCACCATTGAAGATAACATCCTTATCCAACTGAGCAAGAAGCATGATTTTGAGTACATGAAGCCCATTTACATGGCCATGTTCATGATGCACTATGATATTTTGAAGTCGTTCACCAAAACCTATTTCCAAATTTTTGATGCCTCGCAAGAAATCAGCTCAACCGCCCTCACTAAAAAGATGACAGAATCCTTTGGTGACTCAGAGATTGTAAAACGTTCTACAAGGGCATTTCTCAAAACACTTTCAGACTTCCACATCATTGAACCAATCACCAAAACAAGTTACGCGCAATTAAATAAAGCCACAACCTCAAAAGAACAAGTGGCAGACATTCTAAAGCTCTACGCTGTTATAAACCACACCAAACAAATCAATATTGGAGAGTTTGACAAGACAATACTTGCTTACTATAACGCACCAACACTTTCAGAAGTAGCCCACTCTTTTCACGCAAAAGATTGGGAATATATCAAGGGACATAATCGAGAACTATTAATGATAGCATAATGAACATGAAATGAAATTGACTGAACTATGGCTAACCAGGACTTATTCTTTAACATACTAACCTTCGAACCACAACATGAGAAACTAACATTCTACTTCACCACCGATGAAGAAAAAAATCTTCATCGCATGCACTTTAAGCTCTTGCCAAAAGAACTGGTGACAGCACTGAGCCAGCTCAATACTGAGGTGGAACATGCATGCACTTCGTTCACGGATGCCAAGGAAGGCTTAACACCTTTTGAGTTAGATGTGAAAGATCAGGGCATCTCTTTTAAGAAGCGTTACTATGGATGGAAACTTGCCCAGTACTTTACCCACTCACTTCATTTCCCAATTCGTCAAGGCTTCATTGATGAATTACAGATTTGGGAGCATAGGCCCAACGAAAGCAACAGCCAATTCAATTTATACTACAAGTACTCCATCAAGGTTCAGGCACTCACAGTTTCAAACAAGTTTGAACTGCTTTTATCCTTTGATGGCCGTTCCAAAGTCTTTAGACAGAACAGCGTACAGCTCACCCATGAAATAGGTTCAGATAAATTCAATTGGGTACTTTATCATAATGAACTACACAAATGGAAAGAGCTTTCTACCAATCCAGAAATTAAGGTCAAGTACGAAGAAGTCTATCCCATACTCAATAGGGAGTTAGAACAAGCTCTGCAATTACCCATCATCATTCCAAGACCCGATAACAAGTACAAGAATTACTTGGAGCTAATCACAGCTTTCAAAGACAATTACTTGGCAACTGATGAATTTCAGAATGTAGTTCCCCTTGATTCCCTAAACTTCCTAAAAGTCCCAACCACCAAAATCTTCAAGACATCCTACACCAGCAACCAATTAGAATTTGGAAGAGAAAATGGTGAAAGAGTCGTTCATGAAGCTCCGAAATATGCTTTAAAAGATGCACCACCCTTTCAACAAAGCAATCTTGGCGATACCACAATGTTTTTTATCATGCACCGTGACGATGTCAAGTATGCATATACCATAAAAGACCAGTTTGAGAATGGATTTCATTCGTTTAAAGGCTTACATCAATATGTAGACCTTGTGCTCAATGTTCAGAAAGGATTGAGCATTGTTTTTGACGACAAGGAAAACCCATTACCCGAAATTGAACAAGGTTTAGCCAAAGCAGACTTTCAACCGGGCATTACCTATGTAGCCATTTACCTAACACCCATAGACAAATACACCCAAGACAGAGAACAGCGAAAAGTCTACCACAGAGTAAAAGAATTATTGCTCAAAAAAGAAATCACATCCCAAGCCATCAATCCAGCCAAAATGGTGGAGCAAAAAGACAATTGGAAATTCAGCTTACCCAATATCGCTATCGCTCTATTGGCCAAATTAGATGGCGTTCCTTGGCGTTTGAACATTCCCGTGAAAAAAGACCTGATTGTGGGAGTTGGAGCATTTAAACACCAGGAAGAAAACACCCAATACATTGGTTCATCATTCAGCTTTCAAAACGATGGTAGGTTCAATGAATTTCAATACTACCTCAAGGATGAAATGGATGTATTGGCAGGTCATATCGCAGAATCAGTAAAGCAATATGCCACACTCAATAAGATTCCAAGCCGACTCATTATTCACTTCTACAAAACCATGAGCGACAAAGAGCTTCGCCCTATCATGGATGAACTAGAAGATTTAGGCTTAGGCAATATTCCTGTGTTCATAGTTACCATCAACAAAACCGAAGCAGAAGACATAGTAGCATTTGATAAGAATTGGTATGGCAGAATGCCTGAGAGCGGAACCATCATTGGCATTGGCTACAATAAATACCTATTGTTCAATAATACACGCTACGGAACCAGTAAAGTAACCACCTTCGATGGTTTCCCATTTCCTGTAAAGCTCAAAATTAAATGCTCGCAACCCGAATTAGAAGAAGATGTAAAAGTCATTAAAGAACTGATTGACCAGGTGTATCAGTTCAGCAGAATGTATTGGAAATCACTAAGGCAGCAAAACTTACCAGTTACTATCAAATACCCCGAAATGGTAGCTCAAATCGCCCCCTATTTTGAAGATCCGGGCATTCCCCCATTCGGCAAGCGCAACCTTTGGTTTTTGTAAATGATTGGCACTCAAAAGTTGAAACAGATGACAAATTATTCAGAAAAGCTGAAAAATTATTGGAAAACAGAGTCATTGTCTTTTATCGCAACCTTCACAAGGTTCAAAGCAAAAGAAGGATTCTTCAATGATTTTATAAATCCTGTAAGTCTAAAAACTCTTTTTTATCCTGAATTAGACGGTATTAATATTGAAAATAAAAAAGTCTCATTCTACATTCCCAATGCCGAAAAACTGAAAGACAGGAATTACTACAAAGTCGATTTGGCCTATTCCGAGAAGGCCAACAAGAAAAACAACCCTTACTCACTGATAATAAAGGGAATTACCTTACTTGATCAGAAAGTCATTGAAAATCACTTAACTGGTTCATTTAATGAGAATCTACTTAAAGACGTATTCCAAATAAAAAGCATTCGAGAAAAGGATGCAGCTAAAGAGCATATTCGACTTAGGTTTGAGCGGCTCAATAACCCAGAAGCAAATAAGATCATTGCAAATCTCATGCGTGAAATTGGGAAAGGGATGTACTCATCCAAACAACGGATGATCTTTGAACTCCTGCAAAATGCGGATGATGCACCCGGAAAAGAAAAAGTAGAATTTCATATTGATGTGAACGGTGACTATTTCTTTGTAATGCATGATGGTGCACCCTTTAACAAAGATGATGTCGATGCAATAACTAGTGCAGCAGAGAGCACTAAAAGAAAGGATAAGAAAAAAACAGGCTATAAAGGCATTGGATTTAAATCCGTGTTTACTGACAGTGAAGAAGTATGGCTAAAATCAGGTGGCTATCAGTTCGCATTTATTAGACATAGCGAACTCTTTAGAGATTTTGAGACATTCTATTTCAGTTCGTCAGATTATCAAATTGCTCCTCAGCTAGTTGAAATACATAGAAAAAGGTTTCAAAAAGATATTGCTACATATAATAGCTTCACCGATATCCCGTGGCAGGTAATTCCTATATGGCAAGATTCTTTACCAAATGAATTTGATGATAGTAATTTCAGTGACTTTGACAATCCAGTACAGTTTGCGTTAAAAGTTGGTTCTTCGAATATTCATTCACCAGATGGCTACTTAAATGCAATAGAAAACATTGTTAAAAAACCTGAGTTCCTCCTTTTTCTTAGAAATACATCAAAGTTTAGGTCTCCAAAGAACAGGGTGACTGTGACCAGGTTTGATGATGGCCAAAAAATCAAGATCGAAAAAACCCGTGTAGAATATGTTGGCAAACAGGCTGTTCAAAATAGTTCTAGCAAGGAGTATTTAAAGGAAACATACTCAGACATCCAGGTCAACAATGAGGCATTTCAAGAATTAAATATCGGTCTTGAAAAGGTTGTTGAGAAAAATGACCTAAATGAGGACACCTACCATTTCATTGGTACGGATGGCAATAAAATTGAAGCAATTCCTCCAAAACTTGCATTAGCAACTGAAACAGAAATTGCTTTTGGCATCCCATTAAATAATGGGCAAATAACGGCTGAAAAAGAGTACGAAGCTGGCATCCCTAAATACTCAAGCTTATTTACATATCTACCAATGGAAGACACGCGCTTCCAGCTTCCTTTCTTGGTTAATGCAGACTTTGTTCCAGATTCACGCAGAGAAGAGATTCAAGGTGATAACCTTTGGAATAAGTACATAATGATTAAAGTGGCTGAAAAACATGTGGAGACTTTAGGGTTATTCGCTTCCCGATTTCAGAATAAACCAGAACAAAATGAAACATACTTATCCCTTTTGCTAAAGACCCCCCTACCAAATGATGACACAGCTCAACATATAATAAATAGCTACAATGAAATGTACCTAAAAAAGGTAGCTGACACCAAAATAATCGTTAACGATAATAATGAACTGCAATTCTTGTCATCGACAATTTTAGACACCTCTGGGCTAACAAAGCTATTTGGGTACGAAATTTTTTATCAAATAGTGTCTACTGATAAACGATTGACACATCCCTGTTTGGAAAATAAATACCTTATTGAATATGACTATTTGAATGTAGAGTCGATTGACTTAGAAGAATTAGCAGAATCATTTACAACTGAGGTATGTGAGTTATTAGGAAATGTAATAGCAAGTCAAGAATTATACGAAGACGAGAGATTAATGAAGTGGTTAAATAAGCTCGTGAAATACATACCCAGCTTATTTGGTAAAATACCATTCATTGTACATAATGATTCACTTTTTTCAATTGAGCGATTAATAGAAGAAACTGATGCATGGATAATAAATGATAACACTAGAGAATATGAAAAATTGATCAAAGCATTAGGTTATCATACCATAAATCTTGACTTGGATAAGTATCCTAACATTAAAGACCATGTGCATAAGCTTAATGGTTATTTGAACGATAGGCATTTAGCATATGAGCGCATAGCTTCAAACAAGGTTCTTGGGCACCTTGAAGTCAACTACAAGGTAGAACTTATAGATTTTTTACAAAACAGCGAGTTCATGCTCGGTATAGGTGAAACCAAATATTTTGGAGAGTTAGCTCTTTTTGTTGATGAATCAAATGCTGCACGTCCATTACAGCAATTATTGAGTCGTGAATTTGACATGCCTATCATTAGCTTACAATCTTATAGGGTCACCCAGCAAGAACATAATGCAATGCCTTTACATCTGAAAAATGCTCTAATTTCAACAAAGGCGATATTCAAGTCATTTATTCTTAACCCAACTCTATTTGCCAATTGGTCTTCAACATATAACTCCAAAAACATTGAAAATTACGTCTCCGACCTTCAGCAGATATTCTCATGGGTAGATGATCAGGATGCCATTTCAGCTTCAGAATGGGCTTCAATCCCTTGGCTTTTTATTAATGATTCGCAAAGGTTTACCACAGCAGATCAAGTTTACTGGTCAATTGCCTTCGAGACACTTTCATCTGATAAATACAATTCAATTAAAAAAATCATCCACAAAGCTGGGCTTAAACTATTGCCAATGCAGCAATGTGGAGCTTTAATAAAAGCCTTTAAACTTAAAACAGACAATGGCGCAGACATAAACTGGCCATTGATCAAAAGCCTACAATTAACTGAGGCAAATAACTTATTAGATTGGCTAGAAATCGATGGGGGCTTTAGTGACTTCTTTGAAAAATATACATTGACTTCTAATGCTGACTCGACACATGATATTGAAGAAATAGACAATGTTCATATATACGATCCCTCTGATTCAGACCTTGATAAATATATCCAAAATAATGAAGAATTAAGAAAGTACTTTCATCAACTTGACATAAGGCTTTGTAGTGAAGACCGTTTTAAGATTGGCCTGCTACAAGGTGAAAGATTATTGAAAGCTATTATAAATTCAAGCTTTTACGATCAGTCCTTGGCTATTCTTCTGCCAACGAATATTACCATTGAACTACTTCATGAATTTGTTTCCAATTTACCAGAGTTATCCCTTAAAACGGATTTAGAATACGACAATGGTACTCCAGAACACTTTATTCTAAATAGCTTAATAAAACATGTAGATAACATAAATGAAATACCTACTGAGATAAATCAGACTATTGAAGATTTGAGATCTAAAATCACAATTAACGACACCCCTCTTTCCAATTACAACATAAGTGATAGAGTCACTTTTGGCGTGAATGAAAATCGAAAGGTTTTAAGCCTTTCAGGAATTTTAGAAGAATTTCAAGGCGATTCGAATGAGCTCGAAAATGTTAAAGAAGCCTTTGTTCATATCACTCAAAAAGAAAAGCTCAGAAAATTAATTTTTAGAACGAGACAACTCACGCCTGCCGAAATTCATACTAAAATAGAGAGTGAAAATAATCCATATTACACAGTATCTCAGGTGGTTTTCAAAATACTGGATAATATGCACGGGGGTAATCGACAATGGAATAAACCCCACTTTGATGATTATCTTGAGCAGCAAGGGGATTCTAGCCAACTACAGAACTCATACAAGGAATTTTTCAATCAGATTTATGATCTCCAACTCACAGAATTAGGTGATTTCCATTTTCACGGCTTTGATTTATGCAAAACTGTCTTTAAAGGTTTTGCTATCGAATCGGAATTAATTCCTTCATGGCTCAATGAATGGGCGTTACAGGAAGAATCAAAACGATTTAGTTTTTTGTCATCCTTAGGTTATCATGGCGCTGAAAGCCCAATTGTTAACTTACGTAAAGCTATGGTGTCAAACTCTTATAACGAGGACACCGCAGTAAGATACCTTGAGGAATGTAAATCTAACATGCAAATTCTTTGGAATACTATCGTATGGCTCTCAGACTACAATTCAGATATTATTACTCGCAACATCGGGCTCATTCAACGCATTAATAATTCCATAAAATTTCAGCCTAATGTCATTCAAAAGATTACAATACCTGTATTGAACGCTATCCAAAGCGATGGTATAAGATATTACTTATTGAAGCCAATAGAGATAAGTCAAGAGTTAAAACATCTAAGGATTCAAGCTGATTTTTCGAACGCTATATTCTCAGCAATAAATGATGGGTCAACAGTGATTATTGATGAGAGTATTGGCAACCTAACGTCATATTTTACAATAAATGAAATTGAGATCGTAGAACATGTAGATGAGCTTAAATTGAAGAACCAGTCCAAATCGTGGGAAGAAGCATTTTACAAAAAATGGGAACATGCTGAGGATTATCCCATTTTCATTTATGAAGGTCAAGAAATACCTTATTTCAGAGAGTATGATGGAATCCGCATCAATGAATTTACAAGCGATTTAAAAGTTTGTCATCAGGGGAGGTATTATATTTCACAGTTTGTTAGGTCAGATATATTGAATAATTTACCAAATGAGTTTCCCCATGAAAAATTGGAGCACCTGAAAAATTGGCACTATAAAACACTTCAAAATGAATCCCTACTCGATGAAGATAGTTTTGAGTATAAGGAAAACATTGACCGATTGATTCAAAATAGATTAGGCATTTCCGAAGAAGATCAGAAAAGGGAAAGTGGCAATGCAAAAACTCATGCCGTTTACTTCTTAGATGAAAATGGTTATGACGTAACTCAAGTGAATAATGCTGGTGCAGCATTAACCAATATTGTAGATCCAAATGGAAATCACATAAGCTGTATAGTTCGCAGCGCTAAGGGCGGTTTGTTGTATTTAGACAAAGAGCATTGGGATATGATGCAAGATGACTTTATGTACTTAATCGTGATCTATCCAGGTAATAGTCTTAGATTATTCAAAAATAGGCTTGAATTGCTAAAAGAAGAATTGGCAGAAAATGTATTGTTTAGGGTTCCTAACAACAAGTTCACATCTGAGATTGACGGTGTTTTTAATGCCTTAGAATCTGAATCACATTTAATATTGGTGACTAGTGAGAAAATGAAAGAGAGTTTATTTTCTAAGCTCAAACAGAAAAACGAATTTGATAAAAAAGAAAATGGAGCTGTAGGTGGAGAAAATTTCACGTTTTAACATATGGTGATAAAAGAAAATCAAGTAAAATTTTATGAAGAAGAACTTAAAGAATTAGAGTTCTCTGTAAAAAAAACGTTCAATGCAACAGGGCTTTCCTTATTTCAAAACGGAGAAGTTTATGTTGGTCAATATCGTGGTTTAGATGGGAAAAGAGGTAACGTTTTTGTAGATATACCTACAGGAAAGCAATACCACGCTCCTCGTCTTGACCAAAAATTAACCTGTTTCACTTTACAGGCTGGTTTAGAACGACCTTCGAGTTGGGGTAATCTTACATATTCGGATTTATTAAAGGATAGAAATCGCACTGATACAAAAATTGTAGACTACATTCCTTCAAAACGTGAAGGCTGGATTACAATGCTTATTAGAGAAATGGGTGCTGAATTTATTGAAAGTCTACAATACAATCAAATATTGGCTTTTGGTCCAACAATACCACCTTTTGAGTATTTGCAGAATTTAAAAAAATTTAGTGAAAGCTTTAATGCAGACGGTAATGAACTTTGGGAAAAAATCTTGGGTTTTAAATTTGATTTAAAAGCTGATGTAAACCCAAAGCTTCTCACCGAAGAAATAGATATAGCTGACCAAATAATTACTGAAGTTGAAAAATCAACAATTTATGTTTTTCAAGGCCCTCCAGGAACAGGTAAAACGCATCAAGTAGCAGATCTTGTTTCACGTTTAGTGTTATCAAATAAATCTGTTCTAATTACTGCTTTAACAAACAAAGCAGCAGTTGAAGTTTGTGAAAAGCCATTCCTTGATAAACTCTTTGATCAGCAGCGAGTTTCAAAACTACCGATTTCTATAGACGAGAGAAAAAAGTTTCCAAAACTTATAAATGCCAAAGACCTACTTCCAACTAAAGGTCACCTCACCTTGACAACGTTTTATCAGTTTTCAAGAATTTGGGAAGAACAAACGCAATCTTATGATTACGTAATTGTAGAAGAGGCATCTCAAGCTTATTTAACAACCATTGCAGCAGCTTGTAAAGTGGGAAAAAAAGTCGTTGTAGTAGGTGATCCTAAGCAAATAGTACCCATTGTCACTAACAAAAATCACAAAGTATTTCCCAATATTGATGCCCTCATAAATGGTATGAATACGTTAAGCCAGGCTGAAGATTTTTCCTTTAATCGCAAGACTGAAACTCGAAGACTTACTGAACGTTCTACATTTTACACCAATTGCTTCTATAGTAACACCATCCAGTCAAAATCTTTATTCGATAATATTGATACTGATATAAATAGCTTTGAGAAGCTAACTGAAATAACTCATTCCAAAGGTGGTCCAACATTAATTGAGTTTTCAAATAAGGAAGGGGTCGTTCTAAATCAAATGATTCATTTTTTAGTAATTGCTTTAAATGAGTTAACAGTATTAAAAGGCAATGATATAGCGGTTTTAACACCATACATTGAAACATTGACTCATTTGCAACAGAACTTAAAATCAAAAACTAATTCAAGAAATTACCTAATTGAATCCGTAGATAGAGTGCAGGGACTGGATGTAGATTATTGTTTCTATGTAATACCTAAATCAAGTTCATTTTCATTCAACTTAAACCGTTTTAACGTTGCAACGAGTCGAGCTAAAAAAAGCACTTTTATTTTAGTAGAGCAGGATTTTGACCGTTTTGTTAACCTTCCCAATGAAGTGGCAAACTATCTTTCCAACCTTAGAAATGAATTTGCATTTACTGTAAATGCAATATCTGGTGAAATTGCAAAATCAAAACAAAGCCTCATTACACTAAATATGAGCAAAGAATGGCCAGATGCAAACAATAAAAATAATTTGTTGGATGATATAATTACAAAAGGACATAAATTTAGTTCTCAAAAATCAGATAGTGGAATTGGTCTGAAAGTGATAGGTAAAATTGATTTTTCAAAGTTTGAAAAACCTAAAAAGGAGATTAATAAAAACAAGGAAAACTTTTATATAATTGACACAAATGTCTTTATAGATTATCCTGATATTATATCCAAAATCAGCAAAGAATATCCAGTAATCTTATCTGCTAAAGTTATTGATGAATTGGATAATTTAAAGTCTAAGTTGGATAACGAAGGAAAAAGAAATGTGCAGAAAGCGTTAAAGTCAATAAACGGTCATTTAGACACCCGAGATTTAAGAATGGAAATATCCGATACATCTTTATTACCGGTTGATTTTAATAAGCGTTCACCTGATAACCAAATTCTAACGGTTGCATTAAAATTCAAAACAGAAAACCCAATTCTTTTGACCTCAGATAATGGTCTACAGATAAAAGCAAAAGGATTGAAGTTGACAACAATTAGCCTTCAAGAATTTTTAAATCAACTCAAAAGAAGATAATGTTAAAGCTACAGTAAGGTATGAGCATTTGGATGTCCCCCACCCGCACCCATGTGCCTCCAGTAGGTTCATTCCGTTCGTTCGTGCCTCACTCTCTTCATTCACCCACTTCCAGCACCGCACAGCAAGAGTAGCCCGTTATTCCATTCCGCTGCGCTCCATTTCATACCGTGCCACACTTGCTTTTCCCAACGCACCCCCAACGCAGGTAAAGCGGTGTTCGTCAGTCGTTCCGTTTTGTTCCGCAAAAACATATCTGCAAGGGTAAAATGAACTCCCTTCGGTCGCCCTTGCATATACCGTTCACTTACCAGTTCGTTTGCGCTCCAGTGGGTGCTCACGCACTGCCGATCACTTGTTTTGCTTCACACACTCTCTCCTTCCTCACTCGCAGCTACTTCATCCCCCCAAACCCTGTCTAAGGTGTTCGCTGCACTCACAATATTTTTTATTGGGGGTCTGTCGCTGCTTATTGTTTTTGCTCGCCTGCGGGTCGCTGCGGGCTGATCGGGCTGTCATGTTTTTTGCAATTTCCCATGTGCTTTCAGTCGCTTCGTTCCTCATTCCTTCATCTCAGCCACTTTCAGCACCGCTCGCAAGAGTAGCTCTTTCACTTCACTTCACGAGCCAACCCACCGTCATTCCGCAATCTGCCTGCAATCCTTCTCCAATAGGTTTGTACTGCAATCAAAAATTACAACCCCCACCAATGCTCTTGCAGGCAGTTATTGCTCCATTCCTTTCCAACAATCATTTCGTTCCGTTCAGTCGCTACCCTTGCCTTTGCCGACCCTGATGCAAAAAAACACGCCAGCCCTGCCGTAAACGGTAGGCGTCTGCCGCCCTCATTCTTCGGGCTTTTGCAGCCACCACCCTTGCTCCGCTCGCAGGCGGCTCGCACACACAGCTACAGGTCTCCATTCCGTTTCTCTCCATTCCAACCTTCCGCTTGGCCAACGCTAGCTCAAGGCTGTTTTACCTGCGTTTCCGCACAAGATTCAATACCCATTTATAAAACCACCCTCATTACTTTTTATCATCTGCTATTTGTACCTAATCTACAGAGTTATTAAATTTGCAATTATGTTCAAAGCAAATAGAATGTACTACAGTAGACCATGGACTGCTATCTAAGTGATAGGCAGTTGATAATCTATTTATAAATTCACTTTTCCTCCATTCAGAAACTGATCTCATTGAGGTTCTACTCGCTTTAGTGATTAGTCCTAAATGTCATTTTTGAAAGTTTGGAGAATACTGCCTTGTCACTTCCTCGTGATCCGGTTCAAAGTATTCATCCAAATTTCATTTCAAATGACAAAAAGAAAAACGCCCATTCGTTTTACTGGGCAACACTTCACTATTGATAAAAATTTAATTTCTGATACTATCAAATTTGCAAATCTTCAGGATTCAGATATTGTGCTAGACATTGGTGCAGGTAAAGGCTTTCTCACTGTTCACCTTTTGAAGCATACTAACAATTTAATTGCAATTGAAAAAGACTCAGACTTAGCCTTATATCTGAAACAAAAATTCAGACAATGCCCGGACTTG
The DNA here is from genome assembly GCA_023393375.1 of Bacteroidota bacterium. GTDB lineage: Bacteria > Bacteroidota > Bacteroidia > Cytophagales > Cyclobacteriaceae > JAEWLI01. The sequence continues at coordinate 33,083 of JAEWLI010000096.1, read as the reverse complement.
ACTATTTTTAATATTGATTTCCTTAAATTCAAACTTCCAAGCACCCCATTCAAAGTAGTCTCTAATATTCCATACAGCATAACCTCTGAGATTCTTAAGGTCTTAATGTTTGATAATGTTGAGAATTTTAATGGAGGTTCTATTGTAATGCAACTCGCACCAGCCAAAAAATTGGTATCTGATTCATTTTACAATGCCTATGTAGTGTTTTACAGAACATTCTTTAGCTTGAAACTAAAATATGAAATCAACCCAAGTAGTTTTATGCCCCCCCCTACAGTACAATCAGCCTTATTGTGCATTGAACCATATACCGACAATATCATTAATTTTGACAAGGCAAAGTATCTGAGATTCATTCAGTTTTTTTTGAAGTCACCTGATTCAGCTTTTAGGAAAGAGCTAAAAGCTATTTTCAGAAAGTCACAAATTAAGTCACTTTGCATACGGCATTCTCTTGATCTTGAAATACCTCTGAATAAAGTGAATCCTTCAATTTGGAAAATTTGCTACAACGAGATGATTAAAATGGTACCAGAAAAATTTCATCCATAATATTCTTTTAGTAAAAGATGAAAGAAAATTACTCAAACATAAAGCAAAGTTACAGGCGTGCGGATGCGAGAGCTGCAAGGGTTCGCTACGCCTGTTTGGAAAAAAAATCTCCACCCTGCGGGTAGTATTTTTTTCCCACAGCCCTTGCATCAATCGCACCGTCCTGTAGTGTGGGGGCATTATGTTTAAGTTATTATTCAGAGTCCGTTTCGGCAGCCGGTGGTTGTTGGCGGGCGTTCGCACCTCAGGTCGTCCGTTCCATGCAGGCGTCCAGCGTTTCGGTATCACTGATTATACGCTGCGTGTCTTTTGGTTCGAGTTGTGCCTTTCAGAGCTTCCTTTTTAGGGGGCTCTTTTTTTTACTCGTTAAGGGAAAATTTTAAAAAGAGAAAAGCAAAGATAGGCGGGTTAGCACATGCCAACCGCACTTTCGGACAGTCAAGGTCAAGCCCTACGGGTTTTGAAAAAAATCTCCACCCTTCGGGTAGTATTTTTTCCAAAAACCTTGACAGCCGAGCCTCACCCGCCTAAAAGTCAGCTTTCTCTTTTCTTTTTTTCCCTTTTTTCTTTTCTCTTTTGAAAAAATCTATGCGAAGCGCAGCGAGCAAAACTTTAATGGCTCACTGTATGAAATCGTTTCGTATCAAAACACACCGACTGGAAAGCAGCTACCAACAGCCGCACTTCTTTATCCTGAACAAGGGATTGAACAGCGGAAAACCGCTCAACCAAGCTTGTCCGAATTGCTTTGTTTGCCTCACCGACAACCAAGAGGACAGGGAATTTCTCTTTTGGCTTTGCTTTGGATTGTGGAGGTCAAAATCCTTTCACTATCTACTGAGAGGCTCCGTGATTCCGTTCGTGACTATTGATGAAATCCGAAAGATGATCCGTGAAAGCTCTATCATAGCAAACTGCAAAGCCCAAGCGTTTCAGAAAGCAATTCAAGCCCTTCAACTACTCGATACCAACGAGCAAAAAATCAAGGTCACACTAAAGATGATTAATACTGCCAGACAAGCCATATTTTATGACTTGATGAAAGAAACAGAAGCAGGATAGATTCTTATCCAGCCAAAAAAACAGGGCAACAAAAGCAAAATAAAGCACACTACCGCAACAGCACCCAAGAGAGAACTACCGCTTAATTCTTGAAGTAATTTAGTTGGCGAAGGGCAAATCCATGGTAAGTCCGTGTCAAGTCCAAGCAAATGTTTAACTCCTTAAAAATCGTAAAGAGATGGGAAAAATTAATCAAGGTATTCTCGGTGGCGTATCAGGCCAAGTAGGGAATGTAATCGGTGGAACTTGGAAGGGCATCGATTACCTGCGCATCAAACCTTCCAGTGTAGCGAACCCAAGAACTGAAGGTCAGGTTGACCAGCGTTCTAAATTCTCAACTGTCCTAAGGTTCTTGCAACCAATGACAGACTTCCTGAGAGTCGGTTTCAAGTTGTATGCAAACCGTATGACCCAATTCAATGCGGCTATGTCTTACAACCTGAACAATGCAGTTACCGGAGCTTATCCAAACTTCATGATTGACTATGCAAGTGCATTGGTTACTCGTGGTAACTTGACAGGTGCGGCCAACGGTGCAGCCACTTCTCCAAGTGCTGGATCAGTGGAAGTGACCTGGACAGATAACTCAGGCAGTGGTAGTGCTCAGGCAACAGACAAGGCGCTGATTGCCCTTTTGAACACTACCCGTGGAGAAGCAGTTTTTACAACTGCTGGACCTACAAGGAGTGCCGCAGCTGCAGCCATTCCTGTACCTTCTGAGTACTCAGGAGAAGATGTAGAAGTCTTCTTAGGGTTTGTATCAGAAGACGGTACAAAAGTCGCCAACAGCGTTTATTTAGGCTCTGTAACAGTTGCGTAAAGCGATTGGTGTTTTCGATAAAAACCGCTTCCTTTGTGGAGCGGTTTTTTTATGCCCGTGCCCCTCGATTTTTCCTTTATTATCGCTTAGTTTGACATTCCTAAGCGTTTTTTGTTGCTAATACGTTTCTACCATTTTAGCAACACATTGAAATACAGTAAGTTAAAAGCGTTTCAAATATTTTGTATCGGGAAGTAGAAAAGGAGAAAGGAAAAAGGAACAAGGAGAAGGAAAAATATAAATTATACATTTTCACGCTTAAAGGTATGTTCGCTGTTCCTTCTCATAATGCGCAATTGTATTCCAATATTTCCAATTACATCATCAACAACCTTTCTAATTGGATGGATTAGCTAAGCCACCAACCTGGCCAACCTCGAACTTATATCTTTTCGTCGGGGCGGGAATATCTCCAAATTAGCGACTAATTACTGCGATACGCTGGAAAAATATATTAGAATTATATTTGTTAAGATCAGAAAAATTAGTAGCTTAGGGAGCATCTTTACGTCCATTGTTAACATGATTTTGACCAGAAATCTCTTTTTAGTAGTGATTATTTGCATGATTTGCAATTCATGTTTGTTGGGATTATTCGAAGATGATATTACACATATTGACTCTGGTTCCAATGCCGCCAAAGGCTCAATTGGCTACTCGCATTGGAATAATATCTTTTTCCCTATTGAAGATACCATCTATTGGGGTGAATCTCTTGTAATTAAGGTTACTGCCGATAATTTACATAGTATTGAGGCATATATTAATGGCGAACAAATGACCTCAACAGATGAACAAGATCACATTGTCTTGTTTAGGAACAACAGGGAAGCAGGAAATTATAAGCTGAAACTTATTCACAACGTTCACACGGAAACCGGAAGCCTAGCCAGTAGAATGGGTGCAGAGTATCTTTCATTTTCGGATGAATACATCTTAAACATAAGTCCTGACTACCTGCCTAATTTAAAGGTAGAATTAGTAGATGGAACGGTTCATGTAAATTGGTCTGAATACAACAGGACCGACTTTGAACAATACGAAATACAGAAAAAGGATTATACGGGGGAGATTTTCAGGACTTTTACAATTTCTGATCAGAAACAAACCAAACTAGTTGATTCCACTTATGTGGGAGGGACGATTGAATACATTTTCAATTTAAAGAGCCAGTCTATGCCAACGGAACAAACGGTTGTCTTTAAAGTAAATTATGATCCCACTTTTGAATTACAGCCAATTGATGATAATAGGCTGATGCTGTTGTGGAACAAGCCAGATTTTTATAGAAATATAAAGTCATATGCTATCAAAATCGGTAATTATTTACCAATTGGTGAAGTTTTGGGAGATCAGTATAGTTTTGAGATAGATGCGCCCGGATATAAATATGGTTCAGAGAGGAAGTTTGGGATAGAATTAAATGCGAAAGTAAACGAATATGCCCGCGCAGATAAGCAATATTTCGAAGAAAATATATTATTGGGAAAGAAACTCCCATATTTTAACTCTATTCATTACGACTACAAAAAGCAATTATATTTTTTAGCCGGTTTTACAGATAAATGGGTTTCTGTACAGAATGTGATTTATAGATTAGATAGAAATTTATCAATTACAGACACATTAAAATTGTCGATTCCACCTAATTGTATTGCACTTACTCATACTCCCAATATGCAATTCTTTTACCTTTTTGAATTTGACAAGATCACTAAAATCAGCGCAGATGACTTTTCAATTATCGACCAGTATCCAGTTTCTCAACTTAGTTACCGACCATATTATTGTGCCACCAACAATGATCTTGTGTTATATTATGATTTCCAAACCTATCCAATCACCATTAAAATAATGGATTTTAATTCTAAAAACATTCTTTATTCGGGAGCTTCGAACTATGTAGAGCATCTTTCGCCAGATGGGAAGTACTTTGCTAACGGTAAAGATTTTTATACTTTTTCAAATCAAACGTATAAAATAACAGCTGAATTACCGTATGAAGGAATAAAATATCTTCAATTTATTGAGGACGGTAAAAGATTGATTATTGGAATGTCAAATCTATTGGTCGTGTTCAATTGCGAAACCTGGAGCGAAGAAGCGTCATATCAATTTATTATTCCAGATCATGCGCTCGTTTCTTATAACCCTTCCACCAATGTGTTAAATGTTACAAATCAAAATAAAATTGAATTGATCAATATAGTGACGGGCGAAAGAAAGCAAATTGAAATAGCCCGACACGGGTTGTTTTATGGCGATGCTGTATTTTTCAACATGAGCTATGAAAACTTGACAAGCTATGGCTGTAAAATTTTATAGTATGAAGGTAAAATCCGAAAAATCAAACTTGCGTCAACTCATTGTAAACTACCGGAAATCGATAAAAATTTTACCTGCTTTAGGGATATGGTTTTTGTTATCCTACGGGGTGGTATTGGGGCAATCACAACTTTATGTAAACTTAATAGCTGGCGATTATGCTATGAAGGACTTAAAGGGTATCCACGCTAATTTAGAAAAAGTATATCTTACTGAAATAAATCTGCCGGTTACTAGTTCCTATATTTTCCCGAAATCGCTTCAGGGAGCATTAACCTACAAGTATGAGATGGAGAAGACGGCCATAGGCGGCTATTTGAATTATGCCATGACCGGAAGTAAGCTTTATTATGGCGACTATTCAGGATTCACATCAGCTGAACAAAAAGTAAGGAGAGTATCCATGGGTGTTTATGGAAGCGTTGATATTTATAAATCCATCCAAATATACGGTAAATTAGGAGGAAATATAAGCTACCTGAACATGGTTTTTCAAACCTATCTTGGTCAAACGAGAGCAGAGTATGAAAACATGTCTTTTAATTCAGAAGGCTTAACTTTTGAACCTGGAGTCGCCTGGACAAATGTATACAGAAGATTTACATATGAGATCCATGCAGGCTACGAAGTTAACTATCAATTTACAACCAGGTACAATAACAATAAAGAGGCATATCTAATGTACAATGGGACAAAAGCCCGTATAGATTGGAGTGGGTTACGCTTTGGAATAGGGATAGGTATGCCTATTTGAGATTTTGGCGCTCATTCTTTGTCATTCTGGTTCATAACCGGTCAAGAATTGATCACTTCTTCTTTACCATTTTATGGTTGCTTAGATAATGTATTCTTGACCATCCCGAAGACGACATTTTTCCATTTTCTTCGTCAAGGCTGATTAACTTTAAATAGGTTATATTATGTTTATGTTCAGGTTCATTTATGATGACATAGCCGAGACTTTTATCCAGTTCCCATTCTCCTGTAAATGTTTTTTGTTCCGATACCAAAGAATCGTTTCTGATATATTGCCCCCTTTGCACTGCTTCAAAAACATTGTTTTCATAAAATTTTAAATATACAGTATCTCCGATGATGCTATCACCCAAAGCCCAAAAATCGTTTAAATAAAATATGGAATCGGAATCCTGTTCAGGCATGTCAGGATAAACAAAAATCCCTTCCCATTCACCAATTATTGTATTCTTCCTTTGGTCGAATTCATCCTGTGAGGGATATTCCTGGCGTTTAAAAGTGACTATTTGAGAAAAAGGAATGTTTTCTCGTACTTCTGCTTCATATTCCATATAATCCATATAGAAACATTCAGTAACAATCTCTCCTTCGTTAGCTGATACTAAATGACAGTTAGTGCCAAATTCAAGCTCAATAAAAGCTTGATTGCCAAATTCGAAAAAGTTATAGTGAGAAAGTTCTGTGCTGTGACTATAATCTACTACCGCTGTCGAATCGTTTATAAATTGCCAATAGGAATCTGTATAACTATAGTTTGGACTGGCATTTATCTTCCAAATACCTTCTTTTAGCTGATTAGCTAAATAGATTCTACTTAATTCTTGCTTTTTAAACTTTTTAGCAACACTTTTTATTGTAGATTCCCATTTTCTTTTCCTTTTCTTGTATACTCCATAATTTGGATCTACATCAAGATATAATAAACTGTCCCTTAAAAATCCAGAAGCTCTGAATTTTCGCGAAATAAACAATTCTACCTTATCGTTTTTCAATTTATACTTCCCTGTCCATTTCAAATGATTATTGGGAAACCGGAAAACGGAGTCATTTACAAACTCAATCACTCCATAACCACTTTTATAAGGACCTTCTTCATTGTTAGCAATTTGAACTTCTGTAATCATCCAAAACCCCTCCATGTTCTGACCAATACTTACAGGAAGGTTTAAGAAATACAGTAAAATCAAACTTATGATTTTATTCATGGAAAACAGGAATTAGAGGTACAATGTATCCAAAATTACTTAATAAACAAATTGTATTCATAAAATGGAGTCAGCTTTTAGAATATTCCGGATTGATAAATTTGTTTAGTTTTTGGTAGTGTCAGACTCACAAACTGGAAGATTTTCGTTGGCAAACCCATCGTTATCATAGTGAAATTCATAACTTTTTAGATTTTTTTGTATTAAGGTTTTCCACTAATTGTCCGTTGAGAAATACTTTACCTATGCCCTATTCATTTCATCCTGTATATAAGACAAACTTAACTAATACTTTCTTATATAACCCACAAATTTGTTCATTTCAATAAGAATTGAATAGGCAAGAAGATTTGAAAAGGAGGATTAGAGCCGCTCCATAAAAATTGCCTATTTTTTGTAAAATTTTTGCCTTAAAATGCTATCAAAAACATGGTTTTGATGCATTGTAAAGCATAGAATTTATTTCAGACAATGATCAATATGAACAGATCGAAAGCCGGAGGCTGTCCATAAGAGGGACTCGTAATGAGTCTGAAATAGGGAACTCGTTTTGGTAAAAACTAACTTTTTCCAAACTTTGGAAAAAGTTTGAAATCCTGCCAACTTGAAATTACCAGAATTTAGACAGCAGATATATTAAGCGCAACAGTCCTCCTAATCAAATCCCGCTTTACAGAAATCATCAAGGTTTTGTAGCGGGAATCCTCAACACAGCATCAAATGCTGGTTTGGGAGTTTTGTCGCGATGATAAAGCAGCGGATAATTGGTCCTGCCAGGTACCGGGTAATTATTTTTCCAGGACATGCCATCGTGAAGCCCCCACAGGGTTACCCTATCTATTTTATCCCGTTTCTTGTAAAAAATGCGGAACAGCTCGGCATACCGGGCAGTAAGTTGTTTCTCAACTTCTGTGGGCAAGCCTTTTGGATAAGGGTCAAGAAATGTCTTAAACTCTTCGAGTTGCCACTGAGGGTCACTCATAATTCTTCCTATTAATTGGCCTTCTTTAGTGATGGGGAGCACATCTACATCCAGTTCAGTGATCATCACTTTTACTCCGAGTGAAGCAAATGTATCAATCGCAGCTTCTATATATTTATTTTCAGGAAAATTCAAACCCCAATGTCCCTGAATGCCTACACCATCGATACGGATTCCCTCTTTCTTTAACATGCGGATCATCCGGGCAATTCCGTCGCGCTTTGTAGGTCGCCAGGCATTAAAGTCGTTGTAGTATAATTCAGCATCTGGTGCATATTGGTTGGCAAATTTAAAGGCCAATTTTACAAGCTCATCGCCACTGCCTATTCCTTTAACCCAGGTCGTAGGCCGGTATGAACCGTCATTGTCTATTACTTCATTAACGACATCCCAGGCATGTATCCTGCCTTTGTACCTTCCGGCAACCGTTTCGATATAACTCCTCATTTGTTCAACCAAAGCATCGTGTGTTTTCGGATTTCCGTTTTCATCGTTGAAAAACCAGTCGGGAGTTTGGTTGTGCCATATCAGGGTATGACCAATAATGAACAGCTGGTGATCTTCCCCAAACTTCACGAAAGCGTCGCCAGGATCAAAATTCCATACTCCGGGGCGTGGATTGAGCGTTTCGGCCTTTAAAACATTTTCTACGGTAATAGAATTAAACTGTTGTAAAACCAGGTCTTGCGAAACTGAATCTCTACCTCTAACAATGGCGTCGTTTACTGAGCAGCCTATCATAAAAGCATCTTTATAAGCTTCCTTGAGGGTCTTGGTGGGTATCTCTGTCATTGCGCTTATTAGTAGAAATGCACCCATAATTACAAGGATTGATTTTTTCATAAGTAAATTCCTTTTAAATGCTTATTCACTTTGATTTTGTTTTTCGGTCCACCGTTTCCGATTCAACTACAAAATATGATTTTCTGTCTGTGTTTTTTTTATTGCCTGTGGTTGCACATCACCCTGCTGCCCGTCAGTAATAAGGTGCATCCAGATGGTGAAAGATACACAAAAACAGCCAAAACCACAAAATGCCTGAATCGGGGTTTGGTAGAGCCTAATAAAATAAATCACAAACCGTCAATCAGAAATCGTCATTCCCAAATCATATATATTTTGATTCTATAAAAATCATAGTAGTGGGTAGGTGACCAATCAAGAATTTATCCGAGTACAATTTAGACACAAAAACTAAGCTTATTGCCAATTATTTCACATTTTAAAACCCGGATATTTATCCAGAAACTGACAATGATTCAACCCCTACCCTTTCTTCTTAAAAAATGCATCCCCTGCTACCCTGATTGCTACCAAAGATCCGAGGATTAGGGCACATGTAATCCAGGGATTGTCTGGCCAGTCAATGACCGATTCTACATGACGGTGCAGGAACCCGATAAGTAACGCACCCCACCAACTCAACTGGGATACAAAAAGAGAAAACATCAGCTGGAACATGAATAAGTTGGGGACATGCTCACCCTTGGTATAATGCTCTACTTTCTTATGCTGAAAATGCAGTAAAACACCATTGATACCTATAAGAGCTACAAAAAAAAGCTTTATTACCATCAGGTTGTCAATTTCGCCTTTGAGAATAATAAGAGGGATTCCTGCTGACACCATACCTATCCATCCCGCCCAAATGAATTTTTGGGTAACACTACTCACACTGATTAATTGCGTAAACCGGACACGGTCACGTATCCACAATAAACCATACAAATCTGTGACCAGTACGGATCCAAAACCCAGGATCAGAAAACTAAGGTGAATGAAGAGAAAAATGAAGAATGGTGTAGTTTCCATAGGTTAATGTGTTAAAAAAGTTTAGCAAGATTGATCAACTCTTATTCAAATCGTGACCCCGACCAATCTTTTGTAAAAATTAAAAAAGTATAATAAATACGCTGTGCAACAACCATAAAACTGCATAGGTAAAAATCTGTTTAAAAATATATATTGTCGCCACCCGCTACTATCATAAATCATTCTTTGGATTATTTAAGGAGGTCAGGTAAACCCCTGCAATATTTCGTAAATGGATCATCATTTACTTATAAATAGGATAACTCGAAAGTTATCAGATACATTTAATTGTTATCAAACATCCTGATTGTTGATTTTAATATTAAATAAAATTTGAAATATAAATATTTATTCAGAAAATTATAGTAAAATTTAAAGTCTCCGTTTATGGATTAAAAATGTTGACCACTAACCAATCATCTTAAACCAAGTATATTGCGAATTTTGAATCAATTTTTTACTAATCTTAATCAACATAAATTTTCTATTATTATGAAAAAAGTATTAATTATTTTTCTGGCTGTAGCTTTTACTGCTGTTACCGCCGGTCAGCTTATCGATTTATCGGGCAATTGGGAATTAAATGTATCAAAAAGCAAGCTTAATAATCAATTCAGCATTGCTCCGAAATCATGTAAAATAAGTCAAACTGATAGCGAACTGACACTCGACAAGAAATTTGATTTTCAGGGACAAGAAATGACTATTACCGAAAAATTCAACCTTGATGGAAGTGAAAGCTCCAATCCGGGAATTATGGAATCTGTTAAAAAATCGAAAGTTGAAATCTCAGAGGATCAGAAATCAATTAAAATCACGAGTAAAGTGACCACTAATGATGGAGGGGAAATAAATTCTGTAGAGCAATATTCCATAGATAGTGATAACCTCACATATCAAATTACATCATCCTCTTCAATTTTCGGTGAAATGTCAGAAACAGCAGTTTATGATAAAAAATAACCTGTAAGCTTGAAACAACAGCAGGCATTTCGGTCAATACCTGCTGTTGTTTTGACAAAAATCCCGTGACATCAGATCCTGAAAAACCACAATATCTATAAGATTGATTAACTCAGCTATGTACATCTCTCTTATCATTACCTGTTTGTTTTCTCGCTTTTATTAATTTTGTACACCATCAATTGAGGTCGCACCATGAAAATAGCTACATACAATGTCAACGGGGTAAATGGTCGTTTACCAGTGCTCCTTCGCTGGTTAAAGGAAACAGCTCCCGATGTGGCATGCCTACAGGAACTGAAAGCACCCCAAGAGAATTTTCCTTTGCAGGCTATTGAAGAAGCTGGTTATCACGCCATTTGGCACGGTCAAAAAAGCTGGAACGGTGTAGCGATTCTGGCAAAGAATACAAAACCAGAGGAAATCTGCAGGGTGCTTCCAGGAGATCCGGAGGACAGTCACAGCCGCTTCATTGAAGCACGGGTAAACGGTATCAGGGTAGTATGCCTGTACCTACCAAATGGTAATCCGGTGCCAGGACCAAAATATGATTATAAATTGAAATGGCTGGACCGGTTAAAAACATATGCGTCTGAACTGATTGTGGCTGATGAACCAGTGGTGATAACCGGGGATTTTAATGTGATCCCAACTGAAATTGATGTGTATAAACCTGAACGATGGCTTGGGGATGCCTTGTTCCTTCCAGAAGTCCGTGAAATTTATCACAACATTATTGATCAAGGGTGGACAGATGCTATCAGAAAAATATACCCAACTAAAACCATTTACACTTTCTTCGACTATTTCCGCAATGCCTATGGCCGTAATGCCGGATTGAGAATAGATCATTTTCTCCTAAACCCACAACTGAACTCCCGTTTATTGGCTGCCGGAGTTGACCACCATGTACGTGGATGGGAAAAAACCAGCGATCATGCGCCGGTATGGATCGAAATAAAGTAAGGTTCCCAATTTTTATTAATTATTGTTTGTTGGTGAAAACACCAACAAAGGGGAAATCCATCCCTCATGTTGGTGTTTCATAGTGTTTTCACCATATCTGTAAACTTAAGAGAAATTAGAGGTAATTCAAGCTAAAATGGGGTAAAACCCTTTAAGAGTTCAAAACTCTTGAAGGGATGAGAGTGTGGCAACTACGATTTACACCAACAAACATCGCCTCTATGTCTGTGACTCACTATAGCCGTCAACTTAAGCCGTTACTATTTTGAAATGGTCATTTAAAATTTTCGAAATCAAAAATTCCGATTTGTGAATGACGATTTGTGAATAACGAATTGCGAATCTTTTTTCTATGGATCATAATTTTCTACTATTGTCCCACAATGCTTTTCACTGAAAAACAAAAATAAATTTGCGTAGTTAAATAGCTACATATATATTTGTAGCCAAATAACTACATAATGAATTTAAGAAGAGACGTATTTCAAGCCATTGCAGATCCCACAAGAAGAGCCATCCTTGTTTTGGTTGCTTCACAATCTTTGACAGCGGGTGCTATAGCTTCCAACTTTGACACAGCCCGACCCACAGTTTCAAAACACCTGCAAATACTTACAGAATGTGAGTTACTTGAACAAGAGCAAAACGGCAGGGAAGTTTATTATCATTTAAACCCAAAAAAAATGAAAGAGATAGCTGACTTTATTGAGCCATTCCGAAAAATGTGGGATGACAAATTTAACAAACTGGAAACCATTATGAAAAATTATAAACCCTCCCGATAAATAGCGGGGACAAAAAAAACAAACATATGGAACGAAAAACTAAAGTTAATGCCGAAGAAGGCAAACAGGAAATCAATATTACCAGGGAATTTGATCTTCCCAGGGATTTGCTTTTCAAAGCATATGAAGATGCTGAAATTGTAGCCCAATGGATGGGAACGAAGGTTGTGAAGCTGGAAAGCAGAATTCATGGCAGTTACCATTTTGTAACCTCAAATGCTCATGGAAAGGTATTATTTGAAGCGAGCGGGGTGATCCATGAATTTGTTCCAAACCAAAAAATCACTCGGACTTTTGAAATGGGCAATGCCGATTTGGGTGTACAGCTTGAATATCTGGAATTTGAGAAACTGACAGAAGACACCAGTCGACTCAACATCCATATTATATTTAAATCAGTAGAACAAAGAGACCAATTGCTGAAATTGCCATTCGCAATAGGCATGAACATGGCACATGACAAGTTGGAAAAGTTATTAGGAAACTTAAATATGTCTTATCATGAGCAAAAGAAATAAGATCATCTATTGGGTTGCCACCATCTGGTTGGCGTTGGGAATGACTTCAACTGGAGTTGTACAAATATTAAGAATAGAAGAGGAAATGGAGGTAATGACACGCCTGGGATATCCTGCTTATCTTCCTGTTATATTGGGGGTGTGGAAATTATTAGGGGTAGTAGTAGTGCTTGCCCCACGGTTTCCTTTAGTAAAAGAATGGGCTTATGCCGGATTTTTCTTTGTGATGTCGGGAGCTTTCATATCCCATATAGCAGTAGATGACGGTCTCGTAGAACTATTTGGGCCGACCTTGCTGATCATTTTGACAGTGGTATCGTGGTATTTTAGACCTGAAAGCAAAAAACTGATTAAGGTAATTAATAATAAAATTAGTTGAAGAGATAAAAAACAAAAAAAGTATAGCATTATGAATAATAATAAAAAATTGTCACAAGAACAAACCCAAGAATTACTAGGTAAACTAAAAACCCGCTTTGAAAAGAATATGAACCGTCATAAAGGATTGGAATGGGCATTAATTGAAAAAAAGCTGGAAAAACATCCTGAAAAAATATGGTCGCTTTATGAAATGGAAAATACAGGTGGAGAACCGGATGTGATAATTATGGATAAAAATGCAGAAGAATATGTCTTCTGTGATTGTTCACCAGAAAGTCCAAAAGGCCGAAGAAGTATTTGTTTCGACCAAGCGGCATTGGAATCACGAAAAGAACATAAACCGAAGAACAGTGCTATGGGCATGGCTAATGATATGGGTATTGAACTATTGTCGGAGGAGCAATACAGGGCATTACAAGAATTAGGTGCTTTTGACACAAAAACGTCCAGCTGGGTAACCACACCAGATGATATCCGGGCATTGGGTGGTGCACTCTTTTGTGACCGTCGTTATGAACATGTTTTTGTATATCACAATGGCGCAGAGTCTTACTATGCTGCAAGAGGGTTTCGGGGGTTGTTGAAAGTTTAAGAATCTGATTTTTTTAAAACAATCCCTTATTCATCAATAAAAAGCTGTCGGCCGGTATAGAAATCGTACAAAGTGAGCATCCTCAGGTTATAATAAGCCTCCCAAAACTCCCTAAGTGACTGAATATACCTTCTACGGGCGTCATCTTTCTTTTCAAGGGCATCGTTGAGATCGGTGATCGAAATTTTGCCAATCAGAAACCTGCTTTTGGAAATATCATAACTCCGTTGTCCAATTTCAGAGGCTTTTGCGGATATTTCAATACGGTTGCGCATCATATTAAAAGACCGCACCTGTGTAAGCACCTCTTCATCAAAAGTTACTTCATCCTGTGTTACTGCATAGTCTGTCAATTTTTGGTTGGCTTCTGCAGTTTTTATTCTTGATTGGGAACGGCCCCAGTCTACTACTGGAAGGGAAAAGCCTATGCTTACTCTTGCCAATGGATATTGTTGACCTGAATATAGTTGAGAGAATTCATGTGCACTACTACTGATTCCAACACTTCCGCGCAAATTTGCAGCAAAACCACTTTCACCTCTGGCTCTAGCAACTTCCCGGCGGGATTCCAATGTTCTTCGTTCAAACGCAATAGCTCCTGCCCTGTTTTTATGGGCTTCCATTAAGGCTACCTGCTCATCTACCAAGAATTCTGGTATCTCTTCAGGTAATACCAATTCTATTTGCTGGTTTTCCCTGAAACCAACGTATGACCTTAACCGAAGACGAGAATTTTCAAGATCGAGTTCTGCTTGAGCCATTGATTGACGGGAATTCATCAAGTTCAATTCCAATTGTAACAATTCATTTTCAGCGATATTTCCTAAATTATATCTTCCTTCCGCTATTTTATAAATGGTATCATTATTAGCAAGATTGATATTAGCAATATTCATATCTACCTGTGCCAACATGAGGTCAAAAAATAAGCGGGTAGCATGAATGGAAATACTTTCCAGGGTTTCAACATAGGATCTTTTAGATTCTTCGTACCGCAGAGGTTCTATTCTTTTTGCCCATCTGAATGAATTAAAACTAAATATTGGTTGTACCAATTCGATTGTAGCCGGATTAACACCATATTCTACTTCATCATTCAGAAAATTTTGAGTTCTTTCGATATCCGAACCTAATCGTAATTGTCCCCCGGTCAATCCAATGGTTTGTTCAATACCCAAGCCAATTGATGACAAGTCTCTATTTACTTTATTTACCCTATAGCTTCCGTCTTCTTGTGGGGTACTTGAAAAACTACGGTTGAATTGAGGCAATGTACCTGACAATACCAGTTGAGGATTGTAATCGGATCGGTGCACCCGATATTCCCAATAACTATACTCCTTATTGGTAGCAGCTCGCAATGCAGCAGTGGATTGTTCTTTCGCTAATCTTACCACATCCTCCAAAGTGAGGTTAACAGTTTGTGCGACGGTATTGCTTATCCCTGCTACACCCAGGATTATCAGTATTATAAATATTTTTTTCATTTTAAAATTACTCATGTCTCAATGACGTTATTGGATCTTGTTGAGCGGCCCTTCTTGCTGGCGCAATGCCAAAAATCAGTCCTATAGAAGCCGCTACACCAAAAGAAATGATTATTGAAAATAAAGTAATGACGGTGGGTATGTCAGCAACTTTTGAAATAGCGAAAGCCAATGCAATTCCAAGCATTATACCTACTAATCCCCCAGTAACGCTGATCATCATGGCTTCGAGTAGAAATTGAAGCACAATATCCGTTTTTTTTGCACCAAGAGCCATTCGCAGACCAATCTCCTTGATCCGCTCCATTACAGATGCCAGCATAATGTTCATAATGCCTATCCCCCCAACAACCAGTGAAATGCCAGCAATGGCACCCAAAACAAAATTGAAGATCTGGTTGGTTCTTTGTTGTTGCTTCAAAAGCAATTCCGGAATGGCTATCTCATAATCTACTACATCATAATGCCTTCTTTCCAACATCCTGGAAATGATTTCTGCAACTGGGTTCAACAATTCGGTTTCAGTTACCTGAATTACTAGACGGTCGATTTGGTGATAATTGTTGTTTCCCGAGGATTGATTGCCATTAGCACTATTAGTTCCTCGCGCAAGTGAAGCTTCTGTTACCAATTCCCTGTTTTTGTACCTTATCAAGAACGATTGTATTGGTGTATAGACGTCCATGTTGTAATCACGAATACCAAGATTCTTTATACTGCTTTCTGAAATGATTCTCTCTTCCAGAACACCAATTATTTCAAGCCAGTGAGGTCCTACTTTTATCTTTTTCCCAATAGGGTCTTCTTTGCTGAAAAATTTATATTGAATACTTTTCCCAATAATGCAAACCGGTTCACCCTTGACCATCTGATCTTCATTAAACATCACCCCGGATGAAAGATTGAAATTTGTCAATTCAAAATAGCTCGGTTGCACACCTACTAATTTAGCCGACCTTCGGATACCACTTTTAATGATGTAAGTATCCAAAACTATCTCAGGGCTACTCTTTTCTATGTAGGGGATGATTGTGCTGATGCTCTGAGCATCTTTTAAAGACAATCCAGGGCTGAACTTTTTCTTGTCCTGTGGGCCAGAGTTATTTTCTGAAAGATTCTCTTCTGTTTGTTCCACTATTGGAGTGATAACAATATTATTAGCCCCCACCAATTTGATCTGGTCAATTATTTCAACCTGGGCACCACTTCCAATAGCAAGCATCGCTATTACCGCTGCTACACCGAAAATAATCCCTAAAGCAGTCAACAGCGACCTCAGTTTATTCGCTACTACAGCTTCGAAAGCTATAGCAAAATTACTTTTGATGCTTTCAAACATAATTATTCCAGGGAAGAAACTGGCTGAGTTTCATTCAAAAGTACCAGCTTTTTATTTTCACTTTTATTCGGTATTGACAACATTATCCTGTCGTTTGGTGCCAGACCAGATTCTATTACAGCCTCATTGGCATTGGCTAGGCCTACATTCACTTCCTGTTTTATAGTGGCCAGACCTGATTTTTTGTAAACATAGGTTAAGCTGTCACCTTGTGTATGTAAAGCTTCCAGTGGAACTGAAATAGCATCTGATATTTCGGTGGCAATGATCATATTACTTGTGGTCATTGCAGGCCTTAAGGTAGTGTCCTCTTCATTTAATTGGATCATTACCTCAAATACCTTGGCATCGGAATTGGCTTTTTGCTCCCCAATATTGGCTACCGATACCACTTTCCCTGTTAATCTTTTCTCAGGGAAGGCATCGAGACCAATAATCGTTTGCTGGCCTACCTTAATTTGCCTGATATCTACTTCGTTCACATATGTTTTGGAATTCATAGTAGTCAGATCAGGCAATGTAGCCACGGTCGGATCCCAGGAACTTATTGCAGAACCTTCGCTAAGCCTGTTACCCCTTTGATCACGGGCATAAATAACCATACCCGGCTCAGGTGCCATTACTGTCATTTGACTTACCAGCTTATCAAGAAATTCCATTTCAGCTTGTGTTTCCAGATAGCGGGAATAAGCCTTTTTTACTTGCTCCACCGCTTTTTGCCTTTCCAATCCATAATTGACTTTTGCCTGTTCAAGCTCACGGATTGCTTTGTCGAGATTAAGCTCATTTTGTTTTATCGTTGCAGGAGGCTCAAACTGCGATTGCTCCAGAATAAGATTTCTTTCGTCCACCGTATATTGCCTGTTGATAAGATCATCGCGTAGTTTTCGTAGGTTAATTGCTGAGTCGAGTTTAGCCTGGGTGTAGTCAGATAACCTTTGATCCATATCAAGCGAACGGTCTCTGATTCTTTCGTTTAATTCTGATCTGTCAAGGGAAGCAATAAAATCCCCTCTTTTTACAACCGTGCCTTCGGGTACAATTCTTTCTATTGTTACATTATAAATCCGGGCATTTCTTAGGCCCATTGGCCCTAATATCTGTACTGAATTCCTTGCTTCCAGTTCTCCGGTGGTCGTAATTTCCACCCTGAATGGCCCTTTTTTTACATCAACAAAGATATCTTTTTCAGACTCACCTGATCCACCCCTAAGAATAAAATATACTATTCCAATGATGATGACCGGCACTAGAAAATAAAGTAATCGTTTTTTCATTATGGTTATTCAAATAAGACTTTCCTACACTGCCAGTATGCGTATCTGTTATTCACACTACAATTGCAGTATAACCGATTTATTGAGTTTGTAAAACTATAACGGGGATTCCATATTAAAAAACATAAACTGTTAATCTTTGTTAAGGAATATTTTTACCAACCATTGATTAAAGCAATTAATCTATAGGAAAACCAAAAATTAAGGAACTTTATATTTAAGTCATTAACTTTGCAAGGTTAGTAGAAATAAAAATGATCAAATCAAAATTATTTAAAAATTCATATAAACGGTCCTTTCTCAAAGTAGAAAATAACAATAACTGAAATAGAACAAGATGAAATATTTGATCAGTTTAATCATAAGAAAAGTTCCTCGAAAATATTTACAGCGATTCAGCCATGTGGTATTACGGTTTTTTGTTCTATTTTATGCCGGCAAAAGACATACCTGCAATGTTTGTGAAAGATCATTTCGAAAGCTGCTCCCCTATGGACGTATTAACCCCCGCACAAATGCACTTTGTCCAAACTGTCTTTCACTTGAACGTCATCGCTTAATGTGGTTGTATCTTCAACAAAAAACCAATTTTTTCTCTGCACCCTTAAAATTATTGCACATCGCTCCGGAAATCTGTTTTATAAAAAAATTCAAATCAATGGACAATTTGGAATATACTACGGCCGATCTTGAATCGCCGCTAGCCGATGTCCATATGGATGTGCATCATATGCCATTTGACAATAACACTTTTGATGTGGTATTTTGTAACCATGTGATGGAGCATGTGACGGATGACATCAAAGCAATGAAGGAAATTTTACGTGTGCTTACGCCTGGTGGATGGGCGATTATCCAATCTCCTCAGGATGATAAGCTTGAGGTTACTTTTGAAGACCCGACTATCGCTACACCGGAAGACCGGGAAAAGGCATATGGACAAAGTGATCACCTAAGAACATATGGAAGGGATTATGCCAAAAGATTGGCAACTGCGGGATTTGAAGTGCTGGCCGATCGCTTTGTGTATAATTTGCCAAAAGATATCAAACAAAAACACGCATTGCCCGAAGACGAGATTATCTATTATTGTATGAAAAAGTAGATGATTCTTTACGATTTAAAACAACCCTATTATTTTATTCGAGTAAGTTTCGGGGACAATATTTTAACCGTTCGGCTGTTTCAAGATTTTCAGCAGAAAACAATTCTCTTTTGTGATCTACAAAATTATAAATATAGGTACATACGATGATATTATTAGGCAAAATATCCTCTACAATCATCCTGGGTCCACCTGTTTTAAGCCGGACTTCATTTCCTTTGGTAAATTTTCTCATAGTCTCGGTGTTTGAAATAATACTGATTCAAAACCAATGCCAAAATTACATAATTAAGATGAACGATTGTTAATAGGAAGGCTGTATTAAACTATTTTTTTCCCAAAAATATGAAGAAATGATTCATAAATAAACCCTATACCATAAGCGGTAAGCTGAATAAATGATGCTAGTACACACATTCCTGCCAATTTCAGATCCCGGAATTTCTTATACGAATCAACTATTATCAGCACGAAATATATTAAAAATGCCATAAAGATCAATAAGAATAAAGTTAAATTGATAAATGGCATCACCAGCATGATCAGAAATGCCAGTAGAAAGAAAACAGGGAAAGTATGCACTATTTTTAATTCCTGAGGGAAATACCTCCAGACATTGATTCTTCCACGTCCAAAGAACATGAGTTGCTTAAAAAACTGTGAAAAGCTTGTTCTTCTTTTATGAAAAACATAAGCCTCAGGAATAAGCCCCACCTTAAACCCTGCTTCAATAATCCTGATGCTAAATTCCAAATCCTCAGCCATTCTGGTAATAATAAAACCACAACACCGGCTATAAACCTCCCTTGATAAACCCATGTTGAAACTGCGTGGATGGAAAGCTGCCAACCTTTTCTGATGTCCTCTAATGCCTCCGGTAGTATATAGGGATGTCATCGCATAACTGATGGCTTTTTGAACAGGTGTAAATGAGGGGTGTTCTTTATCAGGTCCTCCAAAAGCATCCAGCCCATCCTTGTCAATTGCCTCGTTCACTATGGTCAGGTAGTTTTCAGGAACCAACACATCAGAATCAAGGATGATAAAATAATCACCGGTGGATTTTTCAAATCCGAAATTTCTGGTAAACCCCTGGCCGCTGTTTTCCTTATAAAAATATTTTATATTTAGTTGCTGCTCATATTTGTGAACGACTTCATCTGATAGAACTGTAGAACCATCATCTATCACAAGGACTTCAAAGGAGGAATAATTTTGCAATGTTAGTGTAGCCAATAATTCATCGAGTTCCTGCGGACGATTATATACAGGTATAATAATCGAGAATTTCCTCATTCTATACCCACCTTTTTTATTATCAGATAATTATTGTTACGGGAATAGTTCATCGTCATCATCTCTGCAATAAAACCTGTTAGGAACAATTGAGCCCCGATAATAATAGCCACCAGAGATAGGAAAAACAATGGCTGATCCACAATATTCCTGACCTCGAGGTGATGTTGTATAGCCACGATCTTTCTGATGATCAGATAAATGGTCATAATAAAACCAAATAAAAATGACAATACCCCCAATGTACCAAAAAAATGCATGGGCTTTTGTTTGAATTTGGTCATAAAGGTAATGGAGAGTAGATCGAGAAAACCAGTAATGAACCTTCTAAATCCATACTTAGTTTTGCCATATTTCCTTGCACGATGTTCTACCACCTTCTCCCCTATTTTCACAAACCCATTCCATTTGGCAATAACCGGAATATAGCGGTGCATTTCTCCGTAAATATCGATATTTTTTATCACCCTGCTCTTGTAAGCCTTTAATCCGCAATTGAAATCATGAAGCTTGATATTGGATATGCTTCGGGTGACCAAATTAAAGAATTTGGAAGGAATGGTTTTATTTACCGGATCATGCCTGATTTTTTTCCAACCCGAAACAAGATCAAATCCCCCCTCTGTAATCATTTGATAAAGTGCGGGGATCTCATCAGGACTATCCTGAAGGTCGGCGTCCATGGTGATCACTACTTCTCCCCGACTGTATCTGAACCCGGTATCCAAAGCACCGGATTTCCCATAATTCCGGTTTAGGGAAATGCCTTTTATACAGGGGTTTTTAAGTGACAGCTGTTCGATAACTTTCCAAGAATTATCAGTACTTCCATCATCAATCAGGATGATTTCATAGGTAAAACCATTGTCAGCCATCACCCGCTCAATCCATTCACACAAAACCGGCAGCGATTCTTCCTCATTTAACAATGGTGTTACCACTGAAATATCCAAACTTTTTTCCTCCATATCAGATGCTGGGTGCCGGATTGTTTTTCTTTGTAATTGCTGAGACAATCAATGAAATTATAAAACCAAATAATAAATACCCTACTATGGTCATTGCTAATAATAATACAGGGGATTGCATAAATTCCATTACTTTTAAAGTCTGATCTATCTGGGTTTGACTCATGCCCTGATCCTGTAATTCAATGACTTGTTTTTGAGTGATTCTTTCAATCATGTTGGGATCAATCACTTTCAAAAGGAGTATAGCGAATATACCAGCCATGATACCTGATACCCCCGAAACTACCATACCCAATCCTAAACCCTCTCCAAAACGCATAAAACCATCCCCGTTCTTTTTGTAATTTTGATGAACCCACACAATGCCTAAAAGTAGAATAACATACGAAAATAACCCAAGGAACTGATTTTCATTAAGCTCCAACAGATATAATAAAAAACTATAGATGACAATAACAAAACCTATAATTAACCCATTACTAAAACCGGTTTTCCAAATGTTTGGTCGTTCTTCCATGTGAATGAATGTTTAAAGTGTGAATTAAAATGTGAAATTATAAAAAAATCAACATTATTGTACAACTCCGGGTGCCTTTCTTAAAACTGCCGCAATAATCATTGCGCTGAATATGCCAGTGTACATAAGGGTAACCAAATTTTCTATCGCCACAGTGAACGGATTCAATTCTTTGGTTTGTTGATAATATGCCTGGTATTTCTCATCGCCTACCATTTCTTTGAATTTATCCAGTGATTCAAGTTTAAAAGAAATGTAAATTTCTAAAGCACCCGGATCGATAATTTTGGTATAAATATAAATGATGAGCATAGATGTGAGTACATACACCAGAAAGGTAGAGATGGATACAAAAACACCCTGCCAGAACATAAGCAAATTGCCGTTTTGAGAACGGAATTCCTTGACAGCAAAAAACATAAAAATCACCATGATAAAAACAGTGAGATTTTTTATATTAAACAGCACATTGTCAAATAAAAAGTAGAACAGGATCAATCCGGAAATCAATAAGAGATTACCCAACCCTCCGTATTTTATACCCTTTGCAAAAATTGTTCTGCTAAAACCCTTTGTTGATTCACTCATTTATCCAAACCTGATTGTTATTAATTGTTGCGATCACTTTCCCTAACATGGATTGGCCGAGAAATGGCGAATTAGCCGATTTGGAGTAGTTGTTTTGGGTGTTGAAGGTCCATTCCTGATCGGGATCAAAGATAGTGAAGCACGCAGTAGACCCTTCCGAAAATGATGGGACTTCCAAACCCAATATTTTCCGGGGATTCTCAGTAATTTTCCTGATCAGCTTCTCCTCCCCAATTTGTCGTGATATCCGCCCAGCTAATGGAAAAAAAGTTTGTAAACCGATAATACCGAAATCAGCAAGATCAAATTCAAGGTTTTTGCTTTCTTCGTCCTGTGGATGATGAGCCGATACCAGTACATCTATAGTATCATCTTTCAAGCCTTCAATGATCGCATCAATATCTTTTAAACTCCTGAAAGGAGGATTTACTTTAAGATTTGAATCAAAATCAAGTAACGCTCCATCATCAAAAGCAATCTGGTGAGCGGCTATATCACAAGTAACCTGAAGTCCTCTCGCCTTTGCTTGTCGGATAATTTCTACTGATCTTGCGGTAGAAATGTTGGTGAAATGAATTTTTCCTCCGGTATACTCCAATAACCGGATATCCCGTTCGATAGTGATCTCCTCAGAGATAGACGGCATTCCTTTTAATCCCAGCAAAGCACTGGAAATACTTTCATTCATTACCCCAAGTTTGTTCAGCCATTTATCCTCCGGGCGCTGAATCAATATGCCACCAAATTTTTTTAAATACATCAATGATTTTAAAAGGATATCTGTGTTCCAAACAGGCTTAAAGCCATCTGAATAAGCCACGGCCCCTGCATGGTGCATGTCCAGCATTTCAGTAATGTCTTCGCCCTTTAAATCAACAGATACTGCTCCTATCGGATGTATTTGGGTAATATTTCTGTAGTTAGCAGCTTTCAGATAGCTGATGGCATTCTTACTTTGCACGGCTGGTTGCGAATTTGGTAGTATGGCCACATCGGTAAACCCTCCAGCCGCAGCAGCTTTACATCCTGATTCGAGATCCTCTTTGTGTTCAAATCCCGGATCGCCAAAAAAAGCCCACATATCGAACCATCCCACAGAGATTTTCAGGTTTTTTCCCTCAATGATTTTTGCTGCTTGGTGTGTTGCATCAGAAATTTCACTGATTATACCATTGGACAGGTAGATGTTCTTCTTTTTTTTATGAAACTGAGAATTGGTGTTGATTATCTCCGCTTCTTTAATTAGAATATCCATTTTATAAAAATCTTATTAACAAAATTTCGCATAAAAGGAACAGTAAAGCAATTACCAGTAAAATTCTCCAAAATGGAGTCCCCAAGAAATTAGCTTCCATCTGTTCATCAAATTCATTCAGATTACTGATTTCAAAAACCCTGATATTCTTAAATGTTGAGAATGCATTTTTTAGCTCTTCATCATTATACTGCTCAAGCAAAGACTCTTCTTTATCAAGATTTAAAGCCAGTGTTTTAGTAATCTCCGAATTCAATGTTAGTGAATAAAATCCTGAATTTAAAATATATTTTGGCATTTCAAGGACCAGCTTTTTCCCTGTTATCATCTGTGATGGAATGATCTCCTCCTGATCACCATGCCGCATAAGTTTATAAATTGCATTATTATACAACGTGTCCATTTCAATGGCCAGTGTTTGTTCATCAAGTGAAAAATATAGCCGCTCATTTATATTTTTGCTCAAAGCACCCATGCGATACATCAATGGCAGGAAAAGAGCATGACGGTGAAGGGAGGTATAGTTATCATTTAATGGCCCACCTAAAGTATAAATGTTCCCAGTTGACGTAAACACAGAAAGATATGGTCTGCCATTGGCATAGCTAAGGAGGTTTCCTGAGGAGTTGCGCCATTTTACTGAATTTCTGGCATTTGGCATATCAAATCGTTCACTGGTCTCTTCAAAAATATTCCAGAAAAATGGATTTTTCAAATCGGGCGACTGTAGTGATTTTAATTCGGCATCTTCGATTCTTTCAAAGTTGATCACCGAGGATATTTGTTTATATGATTCTATATCTGGTGTAGCTGAAGGAATAATTAATATGTGGCCACCTTCAGCTACAAAATCCCTAAGCGCATCAGCCAGTGATATTTGTATGCTCTGTAATTCGTTAAGTACGACCAAGTCAGCATTTTCAATCAGGTTATATTCCAGGTTACTGGCAGGATAACTTTCAGAAATGAATAAATCCTGGTTTCCAAATACCCTGGCCACGGCTTGTGAAGAAATGTTTTCACCTCTTACTTCAAGTATCCTGATTTTATCAATCATGTTGATGGTAAAGTAGAAATCATTGTCAAAAGTTACCGGATAATCTTCAAAACTTATACGGCAATGGTTTACCTTTTCCAATCCAAAATTTAATGGGAAGGTTACTGTAGCTTTGGAATTTCCCGCGATGCTGATGCTCGCATTGGCAGATTGCATATCATTGATAAACAATTTTACCATCAGGTCATCCACTTCCCGGGTTCCATCATTTCCAAATGTCACTTTTAATTCGTTTTTTTCATTTGGCAAAATAAAAGGATTTTCAAGGTACAGTGAATCTACATATACATTTGCCAATCTGTCTGATCTTATCGGTACCAGATACAAAGTAGAAGTGGTATCTTCTTCCATTGTGGGAATAGTGCCGGCAGTTGATTTTTGAAAATCAGAAATCCAGTATACATCATTGGACCCGCTTTCGACTATACTACCGAAATCCAACCTTTGATGAATCTCTCCAAAACTCCGGGAGACACCACTAATGCCAATTTCAGTCATAATTTCTTTTAATTCATCTCTGCTTTTAAGGTGGTTGGAATAAGGCGCAAAGTCATTAGTCAGTAATTTGAACCTAACCCCGGCAGGATAGGAATCAGAGATTTTGTTCATAAATTGAATACCGGTTTCAAAAGCAGTCAGATTATCACTGGTTGTGTTGGTCATACTCATGGAATTATCCAGATAAATATAGACGTCTTCGTTTCCGGCAATGTGATTTTCAGATGGGGAATAAGGTTGTGCAAAGGCCAGAACCAAAAAAGCGATAAACAACAATCTTGCAGCTAAAATCAACAAATGTTTTAGTTTTAACCGGGAAGAGCTTTTTTTCTGCAGGTTTTTTAAAAAATGGTTACTTGAGAAATAAAGCTTCTTTGCTTTTCTAAAATTAAAGAGATGAATAATTATGGGAATTATCAGCGCAAAAAAACCGTATAAAAACTGTGGATATAGAAAGTTCATGAAGTTCAAATCTAATCAAGATACAAATATCACCAAATACCGGACACTATAAAAAAACAAGATATCGTGTAAAATATTATATTCATCTATTAATCCTGAACTCTTTTATAGAAATAGAATAATCCCAATGAGATGAAGTTATCCGATCATATTTTAATATTTTTGCCAATAATAATTTTTTAATAACAGCATAATGAGTTACAAATTTTTAATTTTAGGGGCGTCCGGACAATTAGGCATGGAGTTTCAACAAATCCTAACCCAACGAAATATCAGCTTTTTTGCACCTGAAGAAGCCCAGGCAAATATTACAAATTCCACTAATCTGGAGCAGTTAATCACCAACATTAAACCAGAAGTAGTGATAAATTGTGCGGCGTACAACGCAGTGGATGATGCTGAAATTAATCCGGAGCCTGCTTATAAAGTAAATGCGGATGCAGTGAACCGTTTGGCAGAAATATGTAATCATCAAAAGACGAAATTGGTTCACTATAGCTCTGATTATGTGTTTGATGGGAAAAAAAATGGTTTATACGTAGAAGATGATCCGGCTTTGCCTCTTAATGTATATGGCAAAAGTAAGCAAGCGGGAGAACAGTCCGTATTGAAGGTATTACCTGATGCCCTGGTGTTTAGATTAAGCTGGGTGATCGGTAAAGGGCATCAGAATTTTTTATATAAATTGACGCAATGGGCACCTAAAAATCCGGTTTTAAAAATTAGTGCTGATGAAACCTCTGTACCCACCTTCACCGATGATATTGTTAACTACACTTTGCTTGCTTTGGAGAATGGATTGCATGGACTGTATCATTTAAACAGCAGTGGTTATGCATCGCGCTATGAACTTACCCGATATTTTTTCAAGATAATTAATTTAAAAAATCTTATTATTCCAGTTTCAGTAAATTATTTTAACACTGCTGCACAAAGACCTTTATTTTCGGCAATGTCAAATACTAAGCTAGCGAATTCCTTAAACATTAATATACCACAATGGGAGGAAGGTGTTGAGCGATATGCACCTTTTTTTATTAAATAAATATGACTTTTGTAATAATAGTAAACATTAATTGAAAATATCTCGTTTACTATCTTATAATTTTAAGATTCTCTTATATGCTCTTTTTGTCTTAACTAAGCTATATGCATATTAAAAACATTGAGGTAACCGATTTAGGAATGTTGGATCATATATTGAACAATATTACTTCCTCTGTTTTTGTTGTGGATAAGGATGCAAAAATGTTAGCATACAATGAAGCGTTTACCCGCTTATTCCCTTACTTTCAGGAAAATATGATTGGCCAATATTTTGGCGAAGTGATTAAATGCAAGAATAATAGTAACTTGAACCCATGCGGAACGTTAAAAGAGTGTGGTTTTTGTGAGATCAGGGAGCTACTAAAAAACACTATCCATAATAAAACTGATCATGACCAAATCAGAATAATAAAAGACATATGGGAGGGTGAAACCCTGGTTCGTAAATACCTGAATTTCAGCACTAAATTGATTCTAAATAAAGGCGAAGAAGTTGTGTTGGCAATTGTTGATGATATAACAACGCTAGAAACACAAAAAATGATGCTGGAGGTACAGAACGAGAAATTGGTGGAAATGAATGAAATAAAAAACAGGTATCTTGGAATTGCCGCACATGACCTTAGAAGCCCAATATCTGCTATTCAGGGATGCTCCTGGATCATTATGAAAACACTGGAAACAGCCTCAAGAGAAGAATTAGTACAACTGATTGAAATTATCAATGAAAAAAGCCGGTTTTCATTGAACCTGATTGACGACCTGCTGGATTTGGCTAAAATTGAAGCCGGACATCCGGATATCCATCCCCAAATCCAAAATTATCAGGATTTCATAGAAAATCATTTGCGCATGTACAAACCATTGGCAAACACGCATCAAGTAGATATTGATCTTGAATTTAAAGATCACGTAAGCGAAATCAATTTTGATAAAAATAAAATAGCCCAGGTATTAAACAACCTGCTTGATAATGCCCTGAAATATTCAGAAGAAGGGTCAAAAATCAAAGTGGAAGTGTTTAGTGACAATGGCTCGGTTGTCACACGTATCATTGATCATGGGCCTGGAATTGAGTCATCTGATCAGGAGAATATTTTCAAACCTTTTCACCGTTCGGCTTCTGAAACTACAGGCAGAGGCAAAAGCACCGGACTTGGACTTTCCATTGTGAAAAAAATCATTGAAGGTCATAATGGCCAGGTTTCTTTAGAAAGTACAGTAGGTAAAGGATCAATTTTCTCTTTCATGTTGCCTGTAACATAACTAAAAGTATTATTGTCGTTAGGGCTTCAAAAAAGGATTATACGAAAGTGTGATCCTTTTTGTGCAATAAGGTAGTTTCTTTAACATTTCAATACCCTCTTTTTAAGATTTTGCACTGATCACATCTGTTTTAAAGTTATAATTTTGTGTGTGAATGATATATTGTAAAATTATAAAACACAAATTATGAAATTAAAATTATTGGCTTTCGCAGGACTGGTATATGCATTCTCATGCCAACCTAATGAAAACTATGAAAAAACAGGGGATACCATTGTGGTTACTCCTCGGGACAGCCAGACCAAAAAAGTAAAACTGCAGGTAATGTCGGATAAAATTATTAGAGTGACAGCTACTGCAAACGATGATTTTTCAGAAGATACTAGTCTGGTTGTGTTACGGCCAGAATCCACTTTTAATGAGTGGGAATCAGAAGAAAAAGATGGCCTGATTATGATAACTACAGCATCATTGAAAGCTACCGTTTCTGTAACCTCCGGAGAAGTGTCATTTTACGATCTTTCAGGAAATCTGTTGTTACAAGAACAGGAAAATGGCGGAAAATCATTCACCCCCGTAGATACCGATCCTGACCACTTCAGTATCCGGCAAGTATTTGAATCTCCCGATGATGAAGCGTTTTACGGTCTTGGACAACATCAAAACCGCCAAATGAACCTGAAAGGTGAGGATGTGGAGCTGGCACAACATAATATTGTGGCGGTGGTTCCATTTCTTTACAGCAACAAAAAATATGGCATTCTTTGGGATAATTATTCCATTACCCGATTTGGTGATCCCAGACCTTATAAAACAAATACCACTTTGCAGCTTTTTAGTGCTGATGGTGAACCGGGTGGTTTAACGGCAAGGTATTTTTCAAACAACAACCTGGTTTCTGAAGAAAAAGTGACTGAAATTAATCACCAATATTTGGAGGACACCCCTACCCCTCCCAATTACGAAATGCCCAATGCCAAAGTGGAATATGAAGGATCATTCTCATCAGATGTGGCAGGTACTCACAAATTTAAATTATATGCCTCCGGATATATGAAACTATGGATCGATGATGAACTGGTCATGGACAAATGGAGACAAGGGTGGAATCCCTGGTATTATACGTTTACCGTTAACATGAAGGCTGGTGAACAACATAAAATCAAAATAGAATGGGATCTTGCAGGTGCTCCTTATCTAGCCCTGAAACATCTGGATCCTCAAACTCCAGAAGAACAAAATAAACTTTCCTTGTTTTCGGAAGTAGCTGACCAGATAGATTATTATTTTATTGTCGGAAATAATGCTGACGAGGTCGTTAGTGGCTATCGGCACCTTACCGGTAAAGCTCCAATCATGCCAAAATGGGTAATGGGTTTTTGGCAAAGCAGGGAAAGATATAGGAATCAAGAGCAATTGCTTGATGTAGTGAGAGAATACAGGAAAAGAGAAATTCCAATTGATAATATTGTGCTCGATTGGCAATATTGGGAAGATCCCAGTTGGGGAAGTCATGAATTTGACTCGACAAGATTCCCCGATGCAAAAGGCATGGTGGATGAATTGCACAATGAATTGAACACCCGGATCATGATATCTGTTTGGCCAAAGTACAATACGGGCACTGATAATTTTAAGGCCATGCATGAAAATGGTTATCTTTTCCAAAGAAACCTGGATAAAAAACGTAAAGATTGGGTGGGGCCAGGATACGAATCCACTTTTTATGACCCTTTTAATCCGGGCGCAAGACAGATGTTCTGGGATCAGCTGAATGAAAATCTGTTCAGGATCGGTATTGATGCCTGGTGGCTCGATGCCACCGAACCCGATATGCATTCCAACCTGTCTGTTGAAGAAAGAAAACTGAATATGACGCCAACTCATCTCGGTTCAGGTGCAAAATATTTTAATGCATATTCCCTAATGAACTCCAAGGGAATTTATGAAAAACAAAGGGAAACAGATCCTAACAAAAGGGTATTTATACTTACCCGATCGGCCTTTGCTGGTCAACAAAGATATTCTGCAGCCACATGGAGCGGGGATATTGTAACCCGTTGGAGTGATCTTGCTGATCAAATTCCGGCTGGTTTAGGCCTTAGCATTGCGGGCATTCCCTATTGGACTCATGATATCGGAGGTTTTTCGGTTGAACCAAGATACGAAAACCCCAATGCTGCTGATCTGGAAGAATGGCGGGAACTGCAGGTAAGATGGTTCCAATTTGGCACTTTCAGTCCTCTGTTTAGAGTACATGGACAATTCCCCGTGAGGGAAATATTTAACCTTGCCCCTGAAAATCATCCTGCTTATAAAACAATGGTAACGTACAACAAATTAAGATATCGCCTTATGCCATATATCTATACTTTGGCAGGCAAAACTTATCATGACGATTACACCATCATGAGATCGCTGATAATGGATTATGGTGACGATAAAAATGTACTTGAAATTGATGATCAATATATGTTCGGGCCATCTATACTGGTTGCACCTGTGGTAGCATACAAAGCCAGAAACCGGGATGTATATCTTCCTAATGGTAACGGTTGGTACGATTTCTATTCGGGTGCGTATTATAATGGCGCAAGTAAAATTACCATAGATGCACCGTTAGAAAAGATTCCTCTATTTGTAAAAGAGGGTACCATACTTACTTTTGGCCCAGAAATATCATATACCATGGAAAGTATTGATCCGCTGACTGTTTATGTTTTTACCGGAGCCGACGGCAGTTTTTCATTATATGAAGATGAAGGCATCAATTATAATTATGAAAATGGGAAATTTTCAAACATCCCGTTTACCTATACCGAAACTGAAAAAACATTGAAGATTGGCGCCAGGGATGGTTCTTATGAAGGCATGCCAGAAACAAGGACCATTCATGTGGTTTGGGTTAATAAAGATGCTCAAACAGGCGTGGATTTCCAAAAAGCACCGAGCACCACCGTTGAATATAATGGTACAGAACAAATGATCAAGATGAATTAAATCAGGAATTCAAATATATTGCTTACAATTAAGAGGGTAATGAGTGATTTTTTAAAGCTTGTTACCCTCTCTTAATTTTTTGCCTTACCTCAACTTTTCCTGTTTTCCACACTGCTTTTAAATAAACACTCATACGGTTACATTTATAGAGATTTGAAGTCGGATTGCGATGTTGCAAACAAATTTTTAATATAAAATTTAGAAAAAATAAACTCTGCTTAAGATTTAAGCTTGTTTATAAACCTTACAACTTAATATCCGACCCCGTTGGGGTCGGTATCATCTACGGACATTTTTCTATAAACATGTGAACCCATTCGGTTCATCTTTAGAGTAGAAATATTAACATATTGACGGCTATGTTTTGGAAAAGAAGATTATACTGATGCAATCATTGCCGAAATTGTGATCTTTGAACCTGAAGGGTTCACATGTTTATAGCAGAAGATTCCACAAAAGAATCCGACCCCAACGAGGGTCGTACAAACTAGAAAACGATACATTTCAGCCGGTTCAAAATTGGGTGTTACAACGCGATAAACAGGGATAATGAGTGATTTTTAAAGCTTGTTACCCTTAATTTATGCTGTTTTACCTTTCTTACTTTATTTTTTTTACCGAATCCCGGACCATCAATTCTGTATGCACATATATCACATCGTTTTGGATATTGCCTGTGTTATTGATCATTTCCAAAAGAAGCTTTGCCCCCATATAACTAATTTTTTCAATTGGCCGGCGGACAGTAGTCAAAGCTGGATGCACGTATCCGGAGAAGACACTGTCATCAAATCCGGCTATGGAGATATCATCAGGAATTTTAAGGCCAGCCTCATTTATAGCTTTCATCGCCCCCACAGCCATTTCATCATTGAAGCAGAATACCACTGTGGG
This sequence comes from Bacteroidota bacterium, assembly GCA_023393375.1. GTDB lineage: Bacteria > Bacteroidota > Bacteroidia > Cytophagales > Cyclobacteriaceae > JAEWLI01. The sequence continues at coordinate 1,302 of JAEWLI010000096.1, read as the reverse complement.
TTGTTCCGGCTTTGTTAATAACCGTTTCATCGCCTGGTACCCACTTTCTAAATCAAAATTTCCAACCTCTGAAAACATGGGGTTAAATGTGACCTTATAATTTGATAAGGCTTCCATAAAGCCTGTCCTCCTTTTTGAACTTGCTTTAAAGTCCTGTTTCCCTTCAATTACACCTATTTTGGTATGGCCTTGTTGAATGATGTATTCAGTAATATTATAAGCACCTTCTTTATCATCTGATATTATATTGATTATTTTTCCAGTGCCAATTTCACGGTTCAGTACGGCTAAAGGAATATTTTCACTAATGATATGGTTGATAAACTCATCGTCCTGCAAACTTTGGCTCATAAGCATGATGCCATCAAAATATCTTTTCTGGACAGCAAACAAGCTCTTATAATCATCAATACCTTTTACACTAAGCGTATATTGATCCTGAATAACGTTATTAGCCCCTACTATCACATCCTGAAAGAAATGGGCAGTTGTCCCTTTCTTTAATGTTGAGAAAAACAATCCCAGGTTATATGATTTTGCCAGAACGAGGCTTTTTGCATTAAAATTAGGAACATAATTATGAGCTTCGGCTATTTCCTTAATTTTGTCCTTGGTCTCTTGTTTGATTAAAGGACTGTCATTAAGTGCACGTGAGACGGTAGTATGGGATACATTTACCATCCTTGCTATATCCTTAATTGTAATGCTCATGAGTTAGCTATTTATTCATTAAAAAAGAGCATGCTGACAAAATGAAACTGCAGATGCACAAATATATTTAAATGGATATTGCTCATTAAATACAAATATGGTATATTTTGGTGGTTGATACCAAATTTTTTTAGCTGCAGTTTGTATTCATTCGAACGGAAGAAATATGGGTTTTGTTACTTCAAATGCTGAATCCCAACTCAGCCAACTTTTTTGCAGTCGTAACATCAAGAAAATCAGACGGAATGGTATAAGCTTGAAATTCCCGCCGGTCAGGATAAGCACCTCTTTGATATTCAAATTCATCCGTATTTAATCTCAGTCTTGCGTCATCCTCCATCACATCGTAAGTGTGTAAAATGGAAGTGGACAATGTTTTCTCCGAATTTTCGGTAAACGGGATTGACAAAATGGGTTTTGATGGGGAAGGCAGGTCTGTGGGGTACCAATGATCCAAACCGAACTGAAAATGCTGACTAAGTGCCTGAACACTCATGGCAGTTCCATTTGCTTTTCCATCTTTGGAATAACCAGCGATATGAGGTGTAGCAATTTCTGTTAGATCCAATAATTCACGGTTGATTTGAGGTT
>JAEWLI010000231.1 GCA_023393375.1 Bacteroidota bacterium | reverse complement strand
AATCTGAATACCCATACAATAAATTTTATTTTAAATCAGAAGGACGAAAGGTAATTGCAAAAACAGCTGTATTTTTACAAAATCTTCCGAGACATCAATTTCATGGAGATTTTTTAGATTTAGAAGTTCTGTACATAGGGCAGTCATATGGAGTTAATGGTGCAAGAACGGCACCTGAAAGATTAAAAAGACATGAGACTCTTCAAGCAATCTATGCTGAATCATTAAATAGAAATCCTGATCAAGAAATTTGGCTAATGTTACTCTCATTTGAACAAATTGGAATAACAGTTTTTGATGGGAAGACTAAATTTAATGATGCTGAAAAAGAATTAGATATGCCAAGGTCGGCAAATTTTTTTCATAAAATTTGGACTGGAGGAATAACTGAGCAACAATTTATTAATTTTACAGAAGCTGCATTAATTAGATTCTTTCGACCAATTTATAACAAAGAGTATAAAGATACATTTCCCAATCCAGCTCATAAGACATACGTGGAATGCTATGATTTAGATATAAATTCTGTGTGTTTAGAAATTGGCACCATGAATTCTGTAAATGTTATGATATATTCAAATCATGTTAAAAAATCTCCTATACATTTTGGAGACTTTCTATTGCATGACAAAAAAGAACGAAGAAGCATGTTTGATTTTAGTGATTTATAATAAAAACAAGCCATAATCTACCGGATTTTGAAGTCCCGCTTCCTTCAACCCAGTGTTTCTAACTTTTCGGGAGTAATATCAGCGATTTTTGATTTTGTGGTATCATATATCAACAACGCATGTAATTCCCTTTATCCCAAATCTATTTCGGATATCAGAAATGGTCATAAATTCAATGTGTGCACCTAAAGCATCACCTATAACCCCACCATTAAGGCAGCCGAGATATTTGTCTATTGAGACTTTTTTCATGTAATGGATTAGTTTTTTTACCACAAAATTTTTTAAGGCTGAATTTTCCAGTGGTTCCCATCGGCTCAATTAAACTTGAATGTCATTATCGCTTTGATAAAGTCAATTGAAATTTAAAACAAAATTTTTACTGTCAATTATCCCCCTATTACCAACCTCTTAAATATGGTATCAGCATGACTATTAACTATTTTCAAGACATATGAGCCAGAACTCAGTTCTGAACTTAAGTCAAGGAGAAAAATATGATTAGTAATCTCATTTTTATAGTGTGATCTTCCCAGTAGATCATAAACCTCAACATGCGCATGATCTAATTTGTAATCGGAAAAAATTGATACATTGAAAGAACCGTTTCCCGGATTGGGGAAAACTTTGAGTTTTTCTTCATTTTTAATGTCTACACTAGTGATTAATGGTATATTTAATTCATATGATTTTACGGCATTACAGATCTCATTGCCATATTCAATTTTCAGAGGCCAGTCACCACTATAGGATGTTACACCAGAAATTACACCCGAAGTGCTGTCTAATTGAAAACCGGATGGAAGGTTTCCTTCTACTATTTTCCATGTGTAACCCTCACCTTCATAGGACGACTCCAATTGAATTGAGTACTGCTTATTGATGCTTCCTATGGGAAGTTCCTCAGTATGTAGATTAATAGATGGGCAAAAACTATTAAAAGAATAAGATCGAGATGCCAAACAAGTTTCATCCTTAGCATTTACCACTATATCATATCTGCCTAAAGACAACGGGGTGCCAGAGAATATCCCACTTCCCAAATTAAGCGACATACCCTCCGGAATATTGCCATCAACAATATGCCATTCATGGTTAGGATTCAATCCTTGTTGATAAAACTTAATTTCATTTGGTTCACCTGCTATTAAATCGGGTATAATTGTAGGAGATATATCTGTATTTTCACATATAATATTCAAAGTATAATCATTGGTAGAGATATATTCTCCATCAGTTGATTCAATTGTAAAATGATATTCACCAGCCTTGCTGGGTGTCCCTGTAATTGTTCCCGTGGTGGGATGAAGAGTTAAGCCTGGCGGGAGGGTTCCTGAAATCAATTCCCATTCATTTACTTGATTATCAAAGTTTACTATTGAAACATCATAATGCTTTTCCATTATTCCGGTCATTAGAAATCTTTTTTCCAAATGTTTTTCACCAGTCAATAAGTTTAAGCTTACGAGCGCATTGAGATTAAAGTCATCAGGGAATTTGCCTAAAACTTTGGATGAATAATCGTTTAAATCTATAACAATTAACCTATCATCACTTATTGTATATAGATATTCTCTATATATCAAGAAATAATTAGGTCGATAATCTTCCCATATTTCTTTGAATACGTTATTTGTAATATCATATTCAAATATGCCTTTTATAGTTTCTGCATATAGTTTATTATCTTTTGCTACGATATTATTATGAATATTTGAACCTAAAATATATAAAACTCTATATTGATTGGAATTTACATCCCACTCAAACAATGAATCATCAGCCATTTCTAAACCATATAATTTACCATTGTGTGCCATTAATCCTCTTGCACCGAACCACTCTTTTAAATATACTTTAGGCTGAAACTTTCCATTTAATGGATCATATGTAAAAAGTACATTTTTGTCAGGGACTAAATAAGTTGTTGCACTATGAAATTGATTGTTTAATAATACCAGGCCTGATCCATCCAAATCCCCTCTTTGTGATGAAAAAGTATGAATAAATTTGTGGATATTTTTAATAGGATCCCATTCAAAAATAGTATTATTTGTTCTACCATAGAACAATCCTTTATACAAAGTGAGCCCGTTTATAGTATAGTCTAAAAATTGATAATTGGGAGAAATTTTTTCTGAATATGTATGTGTGCGGGGATCGAACTCGAAGATAATGCCTGTATTATTCTTTCCGCCCTTGTCAGTGGTTCCATAAAATTTGCCATTAAACATAGAAAGAGGACCTGACTGGAAAGCACCATTGTTCATATTAAAATGGATTCTTGCATCAACCTTCTTAGTTAAAAGGTCTAATTCATAAATAGTGCCAAAGTCATTCTTACCCCCCACTTCCGTCATACCATATATTCTTGAATTATAAATAGATAAATATTCACAAGGACCCAAACCGGTATTGTTATTGAAGTTGGCAATAACATTATATGCATTTGTCTCTGGATCCCACTCATAAATAGTATTATCCATTATTCCATAAAATTTATTATTATGCAACAAAAGTGGTCCGTAGTAGCTGCTTTCGTTTAACTTTATCTTATGCTCAACTATATTACTCTCTGGATCCCATTCATAAATATCTCTATAAGAAATTATATAGAATTTATCTTTATAAACTGAAATTCTGCCATATTTAGTGATTAATTCTTTATGGTAATTTTTTATAGTAATTATTTTAAGTTCAAGATCAACTTCAAATAAGTAATTTGAAGTTATCCCATATAATTTATTATTATATATAGTCAAGGTGTTCCGGCTTTCGAATTTGCTATCATCTTCTAATTTGAAAACATCTATACTTTGGTTTGTTATGGGGTCAAATTCAATTATTTTTTTATAATTATAATAATAAATTTTTTCTCTATAGATTGCTAATTTACTAATCGTATAGGAGGGTTCAAAATGGTGTTTAACCAAAAACATATTAGTATTTAAATTCCACTCAAAGATACCACCATTATTATAATTTCCCCCATAAGAGGTACTGCCGTAAATTTTGTCTCCTATTCTCAATAGTGTTTCAATTGGGAATTCACCTATTTCCTCATTGAAATCAACAAGCTTTGTATATTCATTATTATCAGGGTCCCACCTGAACAATACTCCTCTATCGTATTTACCTCCTCTACTTGTAGTCCCATATGCTTTGTTATTATAAAATAGTAATCCATTTCTGTCAGGGGAGCGTCCTGGTATAGTAATTTCCCACTCGAATGGAACACTAAATGAATCATTTTTAATGTCATACCTAAATATACCACCTAAATCATCCTTTCCCCCACGAACTGCTGTGCCATATATAATTTGACCCGGAACCAAATAGGAAAGGAAAAAACAGAAAAACAAGATAGATAAAACTTTTTTTGTCTTCAGATTACAGATCATTTTTCAATATTTGATTATCAAATATAATAAATTTAATTTCATACACGACCATTTTGATTAGTATTTATGGTATTATTCTCCTTCTTCCATAGTTTCTCTTTGTTTTCGTGCTTTTAAATTAAGGTTTTTACGCACCATTTTCTAAAATTGAGGTAGTGTGGAAATGATATTGATTTAGCCAATAACTTTCCAAATTTACTACATGTAGTTATCCCGTTGCTCAAACAATAAATGTCCGGGTGTTCACTTTTAACAGAATATGCATAAACAGCTTTCACTAACCATATGGAACCGTTCTATGCTGCTCAGAAGTCGTTCAGAAACCGTTACTGAAACGGTTTGTACGATATCTGCGAGACTTATCCCGGTTAAAATGTCCGACCAAGCATTTATAGAACCCATTTTGTTCGGAATAATTACACAGTTAAAAAGAGTCGTAACGTAACTGCAAAAAACAATTATTATGTTATACAAAAAGCCAGTTACTTGAGATAAACAGTTGTCACTTATAGTTTTAACCGTTTAGAACCGTTCTGTAACAGTTTTATACCGGTCAGAAGTCGTTGGGTAACAGTTCCTGAAACGGTTGGTACGTTTCAAATAGGGAGAAGTTAAAATACCAATAAGGACTAATAATCATCCCGGTTGGATGTTTATGGGGAATATATAGAACCGAGTAGATTGGTTTAATATTTTAATATTTCTTTCAGTACTCTATTCACCAATATTAAATAACACATACCTATGGCAATCGGAAGTGGATTAAATAATTTCCTGAACCAGTCTATTATAAAAGCGGCCATGTACAAAAGGGGGATAAAAATGTTGATATTAGAGTGAGCTCTCCCGAATATATTTTGTTAATCGAGAACATAAACATTTTTATCGAATAAAATACAATACAGAATTAATAATTCTGCACATTTGGTGCCTAACTTAATTTTAGAAAATGATTAGATTGTTTATAATTGGATTTATATTTATTTTATTTATTTTGTTTCCTATATGCAGTAATAGCCAATCTCGTTTGATCGAAAATGGCATACTTTGGGGTATGTCATACAAAGAGGCAAAGAATCTGATACCCTACAAAACTAATAAATTAAAGATACCTGGTGCACCTTGGCTTGTTTATGAACAGAATTTTAAAGGGTGGCGTACAATTACCTACTTAAAATTTACAACAGAGGACGAGCTATACGAAATCGAATTTTCCTTTATGCCCCAGGTTGTTTCCGAAAATCAATATGCAGATTTGTTTTTTGAGCTTCACAATGAGTTAATAGATGGGCTAACTTCTTCCGAATACAGACACAGACAAGATTGGATTCACGAACCGAATGATTTGCCAATTGATTACGGAGAAGCCTTAAAACAAGGGTTGGTGACCTTAAGTACTCATATACCATCTTCTGGTGCAATTCTACAAGTTAAGAAGGAAAATTACATTAGGTTTTCATTAGTAGTTTCTCCTTTTAATAAATTAATAAATTAGAAATGATTCCATTATTATTATATATTATTAAAAATATTATGAAAAAATTGATATTCCTTTTTTTAATGTTTGTGAGTATGTACACTTACGCACAACTTCCATATAAGTATCCATATGAATGGCTTGGTAAATCTTCTTTATCTGTGATTTCATACCATGCAGAAAAGGACAATGAGTGTAAAACAGGCATTGAAGGTGAATATATGTTTATCGAATCTTACGACGAATTTTCAAAAATCTTTCATGGTCGTATGATCTGTACCAGATACTATTTAAAAGATGATGTTGTAATCCAGGTTAGGGAATTCGTATATAATATTGAAAGCGTATATATAGACGAGTTTCTGGAACAGACATATACTAATATTACTAATAGACTCAGTAACGAGTCTTGGAAGGTAATTGCAGTGTCTGGTAGAAAGATAGCCTATATTAAAGGAGGTTATAAGGCTATTTTAAATATTGAAAAAGAACATAGACACGAGAAATATGCTACGATCATAGATTTCATGAAATCATAATATTCCTGATAATAGTATTAGTTTCCGTCTATTATGGGGCTTTTGTTTATTATTTTAATTTTAAAATTAACGAAATTAAAAATGACAAATCTGAAGAAATCCTCCAAAATTTCAATCAAGGAAATCCTTTAGAACTCTCTCATTATCCCAAATGACTTATACTTTATGTGCTACATATATTTAGTATGTGGTGGCACGGTTGATGCTAAAGCTTTTGAAATTCCTGAACAAGAGTATTTTTTTCGAAAAGCTTCTTTACTATGGGTTTTATTAAAATCTTTGTTGTAAAGTTATTTATTAATTTATGGGCACACCTATGGAATTCCATAATGTTCATCGTTATGTTCTGTTAAACAAAAATTTAAAACTTGTTTAGCAAAGAAACAAATATTTATTACTCCAAAATATCTGATGAAGGGTAAAAGCCCTTCATCAGCAAAGGGCAGATAGGAATCCTTCGACAATATGATATGGATCCAACAATGCACCTCCTTATTTCAACCTTGTTGTCAGGGAAATGTCTGCTTGGCTCGAGTTGGTGCTGTATGTCAATTGGATTCTGCGATGTTGAGTAATTCGATTTTGTTCATATTATGAAATTTTGCAAAGGGTTGGAAATTCATTTAAAATGCATACCGGTTTCACAACCCGTTATAGGGACTAAGAGCAAGGAGAAACCAAAAAATACCACCGTTATGGTGCGGTGGTCTTTGCGTTTGGCTAAATGGTGGAGATTTTTTGGTCTACCTTGGGAGTAGTGCGTCCCGTGTCCATATAACGGGTTAATTTTGATTCATCATTTTTATAAACAAATACCACACTGATAGGGGCTTTTGCATCAGGGATAGGAGCGGAAATCACGTCAAGGGGGGGGGATATGGGGAAGGCACGTAATTAAAGCGGATAGCCCGCCCGGATGCCAAAATTTAGTTATATTTTTATAACTCCTGGCAAGAGTGTCATGATTATCAAATTTAAAAAACACGAAAATTCAGTAAGTTTGTACGGATACTTAGAAACAGATATTATGAGAATAAAAAAACCAAAAATAAAAGACAATGAAATTGTAAAATTTAGGATGAATCCGTATTATGACGAAATTCTAATATTTGGTGATATTATAGTGCCTACATCACAAGAAAAATATAAATTAATAGATGCTGAGGATCAATTATATAAAAAAATATCGAAATCTAACGTAGATAATTTTTCTAACTTATTAAAGAATAGATTAAGAGCAAAGGCTAAAAATTGGTGGCCATATAAGGGTGATTTGGAAATTATTATAAATATAGGTGGACCCAAAAAATACATCAAATTCAAAGATTTGGATAATTATTTGAAAACGATTTTTGATGCAATCAAAGGAGTTGTAATAATAGATGACCACCAAATCACTATTGTAACTATTGATAAGCATGAAAATCCTTATACAAATGGTTTTTCAATTGCTATTAGGAAAATCCAAGAGGATTCCTCAGATTATGTATATGGACAAAATCAAAGTGAATGGGAAAAAGATTCAGAACTTAAAATTAAAAATGGTGGAATTTGTTGTATTGATGCCTATTAAAAAAGGAAAAACCCCCTAATAAGAAGGGCTTCATTCGGCACTAACTGGCAGTGTGGCCAATCGTATCACTGACCTGTGCCAAGAATGAAGCCTCGGTTGAACCTAATCCCGGCGAGCGTACGAAGTCGGCAATGCCCTTTGCGTTGTTGTCGTGCCTTTGCACCAAGACGATCTTGCTGTTTGACATGACTTCATAATCCAACCAATTTTTTGAAACATCCACACCGATAAACACTTTAAATTTCATAACTTTAGGATTAAATTAAATTGAATTAAATCAGGTACAACAAGTTTAAGCACGATCGAACCCTTGATAACGGGACTGAGAACCCAATTTCTAATTGATGTTTGCTTGAACCAACCGTCGAAACGTTAGCTGTAAGGCAGCAAAGGACAATGTCATGGGAAAGGAACACGTTAAGCAACATTATATACCACAATGCTATCTGAAGAATTTTTCAGAAAATGAATCGTTCGTATTTGTTTACAGCAAGAAAAATAAAAAGAAAGGTTATGCACAAGCAATTTCCAAAACTGCTTGTTTAGATTATTTTTATGCAATCCCTGAAAAATATATTAAAAAGAAACTATTGCCAGAAGTTAACAGTAACTTTATTGAAAAGATAATCTTAGCTAATAATATTGAAAGCTTATACTCCGACCTTTTGATTAAAATAATTCAAGCAGCAGCAATATGGAATAGACAAAATAATTTAGGAAACATATTTACTGAGAAGGAACGAGATTTATTTGCAGCGTTAATCGCTATTCAATACATGCGAATGCCTAATATAAGAGATATGTATTGGTCTGCTGAGAAAAAAGTTCAGAAAGAAACTGATGAAATTGTCGCTGCAATGAAAAAAACCTATAGTGAAATTGACTGTAGTGAAGCTATGGAGCATAATCATGAAGAGGATTTTGCACCTGTTTTTCATGCTGAATTATTTCTAGACGAAGATATTATATCCAATATTCAAGCCCAGATAATTAAAAAAAATTGGATTTATCATATCTCAAACATTGGCGCAGTTTATACTTCAGACAATCCTATTCTTTTAAAATCTCATTTACAGAATCAAACCCCATTTTATGAAAACTTTGGAATGAAAGGAGTTGAAGTTATTTTCCCTATCAGCAAAAATATTATACTTACTATTTGGGACGAGGAGCTATTTACGGAAAAAAAATTTGATAACAATAAATTCAAATTATTGACAGACAAACAATTAAGGCAATATAATTTCTATCAATATTTATGTGCTAATGATGAAATCTATTCCTCAAATAATGATTTTAAACTCATTGATAAACTTAAGATTTATAACGGAGACATCGAAAAAGAAATTATAAATGAAAGACCAACTATTAAAGTAAACGGAAAATAGGGTGTCTCGACGAATCATCATTTATAGAACGACAGAAAACCTCACTATCACAATTACAACCGAAGAAAAAGAGATGATAATCACACCGGATGTGAGTTTGAGTTGTCTTCAATTGATTGACTACGTAACAGAAGGACTTAAAAAAATTACTGGACAAAACTAATGCTACTGCCATGGACGGACGAAGAGAAGCAGAAATTGGTAAGGGCATATTCTTTCCTCAGAAATTTTTCCCAACTCATATGCCGTTTCTGTCCGTCATTACCGAATAAACGCTCGTTTGAGCTCATGCAGAAAAAATGAAAACAATAGTTCTAATATCATGCGTTAAACAAAAACAGAATAGAAAATGCAAAGCCGAAGATTTGTATATAAGTCCGTTTTTCAGAAAGAACCTTGCCTATGCAAAATCACTCAAGCCCGACAAGATTTTTATTCTGTCAGCCAAATACGGACTGCTCCCATTGACAAAAGAAATTGACACCTATGATTTGACCTTAAATAACTTTAAAACCAAAAAACTTAAAGAATGGGCAGAAAGTGCTTTAAGCCAACTTCGACAACAGGCTGACCTGGATAAAGACAAGTTTATCTTCCTTGCTGGAGACAGATATCGAAAGTATATTCTACCAAATATTAAATATTATGAAATGCCTCTCAAAGGACTTGGCATTGGTAAACAGCTACAATATTTGACAAACAATATCAGATGACAAACCTTTATAGCAAGTTACACGACTTATTCAACTCCGAAAGACGTTTTCATTTTCCATTTGACAATGACATCGAGCTAATTCCAAAAAACGGTATTTACATAATTTTTGAAACTGGAGAACAATACAAGAACTGGGAAAGGATTGTTCGTGTCGGAACACACACAGGAAACAATCAACTTCGGTCACGATTAAAGCAGCATTTCATCAAGGAAAACAAAAACAGAAGCATTTTCAGAAAAAACATCGGACGCTGCTTACTAAACAAAATCAAACATCCATATTTGAGTAATTGGGACTTGGACTCGACATCAAAAAAGGACAGACTGAAAAACGGGCATCTTATTGAAAAAACGTTTGAGCAAGGCCTTGAAAAACAAATAAGCCAATATATTCAGGAAAATCTATCCTTCGTAGTATTTGAAGTCGCAACCAAAGACCAACGACTGTTTTGGGAGAGCAGAATTATCTCTACACTTGCAGCATTTCCACATACCAACTCGTCTGAAAACTGGCTTGGACAATTTTCACCTAAAGACAAAATCCGACAATATGGATTGTGGCAAGTAAATGAGCTATTTAATCAACCACTAAACGAAACAGAATTTAACCTATTGACCGAACTAATGAAAAAGCAAGTACCAATCCGAGTAAACGGCTGACAGTCTATTACGACTGCGAATGCTCCTCTCACAGCAATGTACCCCTTTGTTCCTCATGGCGTAGTACAGCGGTTCGTTAAGCATACCATATCGAAATCGGGAGACCTCCCCTGTCCCAAGCTCATATGCCATTTCTGTTCGTCAGTACTGGATTTTGCAATCTCGCTGCCTTTATTGCGTCGGATCGCTCCTCACTAACGTTTGAATAAGCTAAAGTCGAAGTCTTACGGCTACTAACACTTTCCCAACTTGCCTGGAGGGGACTTGCACCCTCTAAAATAATTTGGTATCTTCGATACCAGGTGACCTTGTAAGGCACACAATCAAAGATTGAAATAATACTCTGAATTAAAATATTTCTTAAGCTCATAAAATGATTTATAAATATCCTTTTCATTACGAAGTTCGTGTTAAGCTATTAGCGTTTGATAAAAATAATAATGTGCGAAATGAGTCATTCACAAAAATATTTAATGATAAGACACCCTTAGAAAACAGGGCAAATGCTTTTGAAGAGTTTAATGAATATTTATCATTTTTAGAACAAATTAAGAGGTTGAAAAAGGACCATCAAGGAAATTATTTAATAATTCAACCAACTTTTATATCCGAAATCTTAAATAAAAAGGAAAACTCTGAAGATTATTTTGAATTTAAAAAAGTCTATGACCAATACAATGAAGAAATTTCTATTTATTTAGTGGTTAACGACCTAGATATTGCTAAAAATGTAGTCGAAGCATTTGAATTTGAAGGCAAAGTTGAGAATGAATTCGTAATACATAAAGTGTCTTCCTTTTCTTTTGATGCTCAGGATATGCTTAACAATCTTGATTTGCATGAAATTCCTCTATATGAACATTATGAAGTACATGTTGATAATTTAATATCAACTGTTTTCCATTATGGATTGGATTATGCAGAATCAGGAGAAGATGAAGAAAGCGGAGCAAAAAGAACAATTTTACAAACTCCTTTTGTATGGAATACAATCGACCGATATAATGAACTATATAATTCAAATCAAACTCCACAAAAGATAGAACATACAGAAAGTATAGATTTACTAAGCATTATAAAAAGAGGAGAAAGTAATCAAGTAGAATTTAAACCTTGTTTGCTTTATAATTTTAAAACTAAAGCTGCTGGGATTGGTGTAAAATATATAATAGCTAAGGCTATATGCGGGTTTTTAAACTCAAATGGAGGTGTTTTGTTTATTGGAATAAATGACAACGGTAATATTCAAGGCTTAAAAAGTTATGACTATTCATTGTTTCAGGGAGATAATGAAAAGGATAAACTTTTATTAGAACTTGATTCTCTATTGACCTATTTTTTTGATTTATCTATAAAGCCATTAGTTAATTCATCAATTGAAAAATTGGATGGAAAAGATATTTTAGTAATAGTTGTTACAGAAAGTCATAAACCAATATTTCTAAGAAATAAAAAGAACGACCTGATTGATAAAGAGCTTTATATTAGGATGAATGCTTCTACAAGACAAATAATCGATAATGAAGAAATGGTTGAATATGTATTTAATAAGAATTGGAGAAAATACAACAGGCAATAGTCGGATTATTCATTGTTGCTGAGTTTTGGTATTTTGGCTATACCCAAGTGAATCAAATCTATTGCATTGGTTGCACCTAACGTCCGTGACCTATACGAGCCTTTTAAATGTTTAGCAATAATTGATTGGTTGACAGTTAGTTGATAGTGAGTTTATAGTTTCGGAAAAGTATAATCTTCCAAAAAATGCATCTTACAATGTTTAAAATGCATCTTTTCAAATTTAGTTGACTGTTTTATATTTTTATCAAAAACAACCTATATTATATAGGTAGCGATGAACTTAAAATGATAAAGCTTAAGTTCTACAGTATTTATATAAAAAGCTATCAAACTGTCAACCTGTGGTTGTAATAGTTTAGAAAGCCTTTTTCAGGAAGAAATAGCTGATAGATTGCCAACCATAGTCTCAACTCAACATTATGATTATATTTAAAAATGATTATTTGCTGCCCTTTCTAATTCTAAAGCTTTTGATTCGGGATCGATCACATAGCATTTTAATTTTGAATTCCCTTTTATAGAATACTTATATTTGAAATCGAGTTTCTGAAAAGCCTTGCCTATTTTAACATAATTAGTTTGAAGCTTGGTAATGAATTCAAAATGTTGCTGAATCTCCGTTGTTGAAAGAAGTTCATGTTTTTCGTCTAGATTACCTGGTTTAAAATATCTTTGAATCAATTCAATTTCTGATTCTGAATATTCAAATTCTGCTGAATTAGTGTTAAGGACTGCTAAATCTTCTTTATTTAATCGATAGTTAAAACCTTCCCTAAACAACTTATATGATTCAGTGATTAAGTCAATTTTATCTATATTATTATACTTTTTATGGTCGATAGCAAGGACATTTATGGGAATAATGCGTCTATTTCCAGTATGATCATGTAAAACATGTAATTCGTTTCCTGTGCCGCAAATAGAGGCTTTTCGATAAGCTTTGATTAGGTTTCTACCATATGGTTTTCTATAATCCAATGCCTGAACTGACATAATTTTCTTAAATTTTTCAAGCTCCCTTCTGGTTTTCCCTGATAGTTCATCATCCATGATAATTAATGATTGAGACATAGCTGATAGGAAGTCTTTACCGTCCTCTATGGGCATTTCGCGGTAATAAGGTCTTAGTTCATCTGGTAATAATTCACGAAGAAAGGTAGTTTTACCGGTTCCTTGTTTACTTCCTAAAAGAGCTAAAAGCAAAGGATTATCTATACTTTGCAAGGCAGTTGTAATCATATTAACTAGCCATTTTCTAAGGAATCTTTCTACATACATAGGATCAAATTCATTAGCTTCAAAACCAGTATCTGTTTCAATGGTTGCCGCAAGTTCTTTAATTGCACTGTGGCTTATTATTTTTTTAGGTTTTTCAACCAATTCTAAAATTGGATGATAATGAGCAGTGAAATTTGATTCAATTACATCATAAACCAATTGCTTAGGAATTGTTCTACCTGAATACCTTTCAAGGATATTAATGTAAATGCTATTTACATGCTCATCCTCTAATTGTTTCCCGTCTAACTCATAAAATGAGGATAATTCATTTTTTCTGATGTTGAGTTTTGATAGTTCTGATTTAATAAATTCAACCTTACCCATTGTTATTTAATTTAAGTAAATAATTGACAATAGTTCTAATAGCATGTTTGAAATTTCCTCCATGCTCCAGAATTGCATAAATATGCCAAGGTCTATAGAAACGGTTCGGTTGGAAACAGCAGGAACTGGAAAAGTTATAAAAAAGGTTTAGCTCTAGATTATATGTAGCGGAATGTCCCGTATTTTTCTCCGGACGTCTTAAATATAAACGACAACCGGATTGTCCAACCACTTTCCAATTGTGCTTACGTAATAATGAAATAGGATCAGCCAATTGATCATAACGGTTACCTGGAGAATTAAGGTCATTTGAGGAAGAATTTTTTCCTACTTTAATTTCACAATAAGGTTTGATCCGATTTAAAGCTTTAGCGGAATCAATGAGAATTTTTCGGTCATTAGGAGAAATTGATGGAATTTTTAAAATTGAACCTCTTCTAATTCTATAGCCTTGAGATGGGGCTATAACAATATAGCCGCCTTCTCCTCTAGTTTCAATGATTGGTTTATGATCTTGAGATTGCGCTAGCACCTGATTGCCTTCAATAGTCTTGCAACGGTAAATTAGGTGAAATCCTCCAGAACAAGTTTGCTGTATAATTATACGGTTTAAAATGGTAGCATCCTGTTCGCGAATTAAACCAGCGTATTCAAAAGCTATAATTTTAAGCGGATCGTTTTTTAAATCAATGTCAATTACTTCAATATTATTTGAAACGGCACCCGTTATGATGCCTATTCTGTTATTTATAATTTTTATGGAGAATTGTTCCAATTCCTGAACAGTTGGCATACGGTACTGAAATTCTTTCCATTTAATTAAAGGAGTCTTGCTTACAGTTAAAGGTATTGGGCAAATATTTGCAGATGTTAGATCATATAAATATTCAAAACTATTTATTAGATTTGTCATTAGAGTTATAATTTATGGTTAATAGATTTTAATCATAGAGTCACCTTAATAAAAGACCCGGATAGGAGAGAAGCCGGGTCTTTTATTTCCTTCCCTTAATATGTATATCTTTCATGGCATTAATCAGAATGGTCTTTTTAAAATATACCCTGCCGCCAACCCGACTAAATGGAATTTTGCCCGTTTTCATCCATGTGGTTAAGGTTACTCTGGATACGCCAAGAAATGTTGCGGTTTGCTCCTTGGAAAGAATTTCCTCTTCCTTTTTATTGGTTAGTGTTTCCGTAATACAGTTTTGGATCCAGAGCTTAAGCTCCTCTTTTTGTATAGAAGTTAAAATAAGTTGATCTTGCATCTTCATTTGCTTTTCTTGTTTTAATAATGATGTAAAGGTGATCGTAAAGGGAAGACCAAAAAATACACGCGTATCTTTTTGTGTAGTTTATTTTTTCAAAATCATTATTTTGCAAGCATAGAAGGCCATTTTTAATTACATATGGGATAGCTTCCAGATAGATACGACCTCAAATGTTTCAATAAGGTAAGGTTGCGGATGCTTCGGCGGGCAAAGGTCGTTACAAGATTTAGCAAAGCAGATGGATGCCGGATAAAAAATGTTTGAACAGAGGCAATAATGCCGTTCTAAATAATCTTTTTGATGGCTGCTTCAAAATCGGTTGTTAGATTCTATCGAACCGTTTAAGAACCGTTCTTGAAATTGGAAACTAAGTAATAAGGGCAAGATATAGTATACTATATCAAATGATCTAGCCTTTATGACCGCAGTTAAAGAAAAAGGCAGAACCAATATTTTTTTAATTGTCAGGATTCACCTTTGTTGATCTCAATAAACCCTTTTTTGTTTGTTTTAAGATTTAGTTTATTTTTTTCTTTTTTTGGTTTATTCCTATATTTATCAAAATATCCACGTATGGTATCTATTTCGGTATCATGGAAAACTTCAAAGTTCCTTTTTAAAAATCTAGCTAAATCTATTTTTTGAGCGGGTATCATTACTTCTCCCTTGTCGTTTTTTACCTCATTTTGCAACTGATAAAACAAATGTGCTAAAGTATTTTTACTGCCATTCCATGGCAATAATGGGCTATCATTCATATAAGAAGAATTTGCTGACATGTTTTCCCCCTTTTCCTCTATCCAGTTTGCAATAAAATTTGTATTGTCATATCGTATCAACCTAAGATTCATGGGATCATCGTAATGTGCAGGATCGGTGTATTTTCTTAACCATATCAAAAAAAATTTTTTCTTGCCAGTAAATCGGGAAAAGTGATATTCTAATAAAGGATAAATCTCTGTTTCTTTAGAATTTAAGAGTTTGTCTTCCCACAACACATTTATAATATGATATTCGACCGAAGTCTCATTTTTCCATTTAATATCTTCATTAAAATTATTTGCTAATAACTCCGGTTCCGATTTGGGATGAATTGAATTTTCCGTATAAAATTGGTAGGAAATTACTATGTCAAAGGTATGTATATCGTCTTCAAACCAAAATTTAGGTATTATAAATTCATCATTTTTCATATAATAAAGACATCTCAGATAGGATGAAAAAATAAAACAATATTGTAACGTGGTCGCAAACCCCGTGTTTCCTTTTGAACTGTATTTAACCCATGATGGTTCGAGTAAAATAAAAAATAGTATAAAACTCGGAAAGAAGAAGACTACTACTGGATATAAGTTTGTATATCGGTCGACCGGTCACGATCGGTCGACCGGTATATGAAACGGTTAATACGGCGACTCAGGGCTTGCCTTAAGATATACACATATAAGTTGCTAATACTACCTGTTTTTTTTCGGATGTTTATCCATGTCATAACCCTTTGCAACGGTTGTTTCAGGGCTAAGGACGGTTTATAACGGTTGTAAACTGCTTCTATAGACTTAATTTTAATTCTTTGAAAATTAAAAGTAACTCCTTCTATGACTAACTAATTTTGGTTGCTTTAAAGATTCAAACGGCAAAAAATCCCAGGTATTTGCAATTGGTTTTGACCGGTCAAATTTAACCAGTCAAAAACCTGGCCAAGCAAGATTTTTAGCTTATCAACATAGTGGTGCGTTATACATCAGCAAGCTTGATTTTTCTGATTGACATAGAGGTCGTGTAATTCAAATATGCCTTTTAATGAACAGGATTTGCTTTTACTTAGGACTATCAAGGTAATTTCAGGGGTTTCAAGTGTGTATTATATTTGAAATAGTGGAGGTTATTGTTATTACTGGGTATGCTGACTTCTACTGGTTATAGATCATAATTATACCGGTCACGACTGGTTGACCGGTTTAAAAGGATATAGACAAAATAGCTTTCACTTTAAAGTTTTTGAAAATTTCTGATCTTTCATTAATTCCATGAGTAATTGTGCATGCTGTTCTTTTGTGACTTTTATGTATTTCATAAATGATTTTTCAGTCCTATGACCGGTGATAGCCATAATAGTAATAGTTGGAACTTTCATTAAGTATAAGTTGGTTGCGAAACTGCGTCTAGCAGTGTGAGTGGTAACAAGTTTATGTTTTGAAAATGTATTTTGGATTCTGGTATTGCCCTTTGACCGGTGTATAGTAACCAAATCTTGAAATCCAACAGCCTTACAGACATCTTTAATGTTTTCATTCATCTTTTGATTGCTTATATCATTGGGCAATTTACCGTTATATTTTTTCAAAATAGCTTCAACAATAGGATTGCAAGGTAATACAACATTTTCACCGGTTTTTATTGAATTCACTCTTATGAAGGTTCCATACTTGTTTTTTTGTATATGCTTCTCGCTTACCTGAGACAAATCCGAAAATCTTAAGCCTAACCAACATGCAGCAACAAACAAGTCTCTTGTCCGGTCAAGCCTTTTGTCCATTGAAAAATCATGATTGTATAATGCTAAAATTTCAGTCTCATCCAGATAAATATTTTCAGCTTCTTCAGTGTCCACTTTAAATTTCTTGCTCTTAAAAGCAGGATTAACTTCATAGCCTCTTTCTGCCGCTTCATTAAGCCAGGTTTTAATGGTTTTAATGTATTTGCCAATAGTGCCATCAAGCATTCCGGTACTTTCATCTGGCATTTTAACATCATGCCGCAAATAAGACTTAAACCTGTCGTAAAAATCTAAATTGATATATTGCCAGTTAACTTGGTATTTAGTAGATTCAGCAAAATTCTTTATATGGTTTAAAGTTGTTCTATAAACTGAAATTGTTCCTTTCCCTTTATTGTTTGAGGTTTCTTCACTGTGAATAAATTCATTTACAAACTGATAAAAAGAAAGAATTCGGCGTACAGGAACATCCCTTTCGTTCAACCGGTCTATTTCAGATTTTACTAGTTCTTTGGTGATCGAGGAAAGATGGATTTCATAAAGTTTGGCTGTGGCGGTAGTCAGATTATTCAAATAGATCGTCGTTTCCACAGGAGCCCCTTTCGGCATATTGGTCGATGAATCCCACTGTTTAACTGAAAATTTACGCTCCGTATAGACTTTTATGGTTTTACCATTAAACCGGAGATAAAGAAAAACTGGTAATTTCTTTTGATCTAATTCTTTTTGAAGCTTCTTTTGTTCCGCAGGAGTCGTGGCAGAGGAAAGGATTTGCTGCTTTTTCTTCTCGTTTATCTTTTCTAAATACAGTTTTACTGAATAAGCCATAGTCAATATTTTTCGTGTACGTAACGTACAAATATAGTTAACTATACTTAACAAAATAGATAAAGTAAATAAAATATATTCTATTAAAAATGGCTATTGTTGTTATTATTTAAATGATTTTGATAAAATTCAATAAAAATTTGAAAAGTAAAGTGAGTCCCGTCCGGACCGCAAAAAGCTCATTTAGAATAAGATCTAAGTGGGCTTTTTTTATTTTGTGACCTAACGACATTCTTCTTATAAATTTTAAAATCAGAGGCTCATCAAATATCCCCTTTGAAAATTTAGCTTATCAGTACAGAAATATACAATTGCTTCGCAAAATTCTAGATATTATCAGTCAAGTTGTATGTAGCTTCCCAGGGCCAGGACCACTCGATGTACACTATTGAAGAAGGTGAGGATGGTGCCATTACCATTGGCGAATCACCTGTGGCCGCAGCGGGTTTGGGCTATGAACTGTCCGGCAACCTGCCATCACAGCCATACCGGCTTTCCGGAGAGCATGAAACCTACTTCCATAGGCTGACAAGTGCCAAACATTACGAATTGAAAGACCACCTGGGCAATGTGCGTGCGGTAGTGGGCGACCAGCGTGGTGCAAAAATTGACAACGACATTTTGATAAATTACCCGGAAGTGCTAACTTACAGTGACTATTATCCATTTGGTATGGCGATGCACGGTAGGACATACAACTTTGGCGATTACCGATACGGCTTCAACGGCAAGGAAAAAGACGATGAGCTGAAAGGACTGGGCAATAGCTACGACTACGGGGCAAGGTTGTACGACCCGAGGATCGGCAGGTGGATGGCAGTCGACCCCTTGGCAAAGAAATATCCTTTTGCCAGTCCATACAATTTTGCATTAAACACACCAGTACAGGCATATGACCCCGATGGCAGGCTCGTGATATTTGTTAACGGATTCAGATTCGATGATTATGTAGCATGGATCGAGAGACAGGGGGCTCGGAAAGGAAATGTTCGGAACTATCTTGATGAAGCTGTTAGAGATTTTTTTACTGGAAATGATTGGATAACTGACGCAAGGATCAATGACCACAAACCTTGGGAAAATTACCCTGATCACATTAATTATGATAAAAATAATTACTGGGGAGAAATTGATAATATGTTTTACGAACGGTTTACAGGGCAAATCATTAATGAAGGAAGTGAACAAAGTTATTATGTTGATGGTATGCATAGCCCTAATTCTACCGCTCAAGATAAGTATGATAAAGGTGTTGCGAAAGGGGAGGCAATATTTAAGAAGATTCAGAGCGGTGATATTCAGCTTAAAGTTGGGGAAACAATAAAATTGGTTGGGCATAGCCATGGTGGATGGGAAAGCAGGGGTATAGCTGATTACCTTGCCAGTCAAAATCTTCCTGTCGAAGCCTTATATATGGTAAATCCGCATCAACCAATAGAGGATGTAAATAGACTGAAAGGGGTTCCAGGATACCTTTCTATTCAATATTCCCGAAAATCTGATATACTTTCTTCAACAGACACTTCTGGTAAAGCTTTATCAAAAATTTTGCGAGCATTTGGACAATCACGTTATGGACAGATGCAAGGAGTTACAGAGAATAAAAGAATGAAAGATTTACCAGATAAATCTCTTGGAGGTCATGGTATAGAGAATGCTAGTGAAGTTTTTGATATCTTAAGATTACGAGAGGGATATGTACGGAAAAATGGTGAAAAATAAAATGAGTAAATCCAATATAATAATCGCTTCTATTGTTTTTTTGTTTTTTATAAATTGCTCTTCAAAATCCGGACTTAAATGTTTTGAAGATGAGCAAAAAATAATTAAAAATGAAAAGGTTTACTATGAACTTAGAACTGCATTTAAGGATACATTAGCAACATGGATAAGTATGGAACTGCAACCAAAAAGAAATCTGGAAGATCAGATTTATAAACTTGATGATGCTCTTATGTGTAATAGTAATAGGACTAGATGCATAATGTTTTTACTTATGGAAAGTTTAGAAGGGCCAATTATATATTCAACAAAATTCATTGGGTGTGAGCTTAATGAAGAAGGTTCATGGGATTTTTACTACAGATCATACCCTGTTACTTCATATCCCTATCTAAAAAGCGAGTATAACGGATTTGAATATATGAGGAAGGAAACATATATGGAATTGATTATTGATGGATTAATTAAAAATTGTGAAATTGATGACCAATATCTAAGCAGTAAAATATGGTTCAGTAATGACCGCAAAGTCGCTCATCAGAATTTTTTAAAAGATATACCTTAGCCCTCTGTGCACATTTGCAATGGTGTCCCTAAAAGAGACATGAAAGCCTGGCAAGTACTGGGCCTTTTTGTCTGACAAACGAGAAGGTATATCAGGATATAAAAACTGGATAAGTCCGGCAAATAAGCTGATCAATACCCTGGGCGGAGACAACTGGGATAGCCATATCAAGCTGATCGGTTTTGCCAATGGTGCTTATAGCAGCGTGGACCTGGCCAGCGAAATGATCGGTTACAGCGGCAATAACATTGCCGTGGCCGAAGACATGGAAGGCACGCTCCAATTTATCAGTGCCATACCCGAAACCCACAGTGGCCACAAAAATATCTGCCTGATCTATGACAGAACAGGAAGGCTGATGAAAAACAGCCATAAGATCAGGTCGGATGCGCAGGCCAAACCCATTGTCTTAAAACAACAAGGGGCCAATGAAATATATTACCTCTTTACCATTGGCGAGAACCAGCGGCCTTACTATCATGTGATCGACATGGGCATGAATGGCTTTGCCAAAGCCAACGAAAGTGCGATGGGCATGGTGACAGAAAAAAACAACCCGATGGATGAAACCTCATCTTACCGCTATGGCTATCATATGGCCTTGATTGAGGATCACCTGACGGGGAGCGGCATCCTGTACATGACACGGTATATCCCCAGCCCATCACCTGACCAGCCGGGCAATACGGAGATCGTGGCATTCGACTTTTCTGGCGATGCGGCCGTTCCCGCACCCTTTGTGGTAACACGCATCCCCGGTTATGACCTCAAAGGTTTGGGCGAGCTGCAGATTTCGGCCGATGGGAAGAAGCTGGCCTACTACAACAGGCAGAAGAGTGTGGCCGGTTTTGCGCATCAGCTGGTGGAGATCAACCTGATCACGCTGAGCGAAGACCGCAAGTCGGCATTGAACATCGTGAAAGTTGACGGCTCCCAGGGGGGCACTTATGGAAAGTCCAGCGTGGAGGTGGCCCAAAGTGGCGATGACGTGTATTTTAACCAGTGGGGTGTGTACAAGTTGCCGGAAAACCAAACTGAAAAGAATGTGTTCAGGTACAGATTGAACACCGCTGCCAGCCAATTGACCAGTGCGCCCTATGGCGAGCTGAGGCGGGGAAGCGACGGCAAGTTGTACGTGGCTTCCCAGGGCCAGGACCACTCGATGTACACCATTGAAGAAGGTGAGGATGGTGCCATTACCATTGGCGAGGCACCTGTGGCCGCAGCGGGTTTGGGCTATGAACTGTCCGGCAACCTGCCATCGCAGCCATACCGGCTTTCCGGAGAGCATGAAACCTACTTCCATAGACTGACAAGTGCCAAACATTACGAGCTGAAAGACCACCTGGGCAATGTGCGTGCCGTGATGGGCGACCAGCGTGGTGCAAAAATTGACAACGGCACTTTGATAAATTACCCAGAAGTGTTAACTTACAGTGATTATTATCCTCCCGATAGTTATCGGGATGGTATGGCGATGCACGGTAGGACGTACAACTTTGGTGATTATAGGTACGGCTTCAACGGTAAAGAAAAGGACGACAAAGGCGAATGGGGGAGCACCGCCTACGACTACGGGTTCAGGATCTATAACCCGCAGATCGCGAAGTTCTTGAGTGTGGACCCGCTGGCACCTAGCTACCCCGAGTTAACACCTTATCAATTTGCCAGCAATACACCAATGCAATCAATAGATTTAGATGGCTTAGAATCGTTAGATTATAGAGAAGGGGATGAATTTGTATGGACAAATGCAGGCGTGAATAAAATGCAACTTATCACTCCGGATAAATATCAAGGAGACAAAACTTCTGATGGATATCATAATTATTTAGCTGCATTCTTTCAGTTTCATATTCACAAGCTCAATACAGGTGAGAATATGGAAATGCTATCAAAAAAATACAATGTGCCCTTAACTCAAATAAAATTATATAATCCTGGGTTAAGTGGGAATAAAGCTGGTCAAAACATAGTAATCCCACCACCTCAAGAAATAATCGATGAATTGGTTCAAGATAAGCAATCGATAAAATATTGGACTTATCTACATGCATTAAGATCTCTAAAATCTACTTTAATATATTATACTGAAAAAATGATAGTGAATAACAGTGCAATGCTTGAAATTGAGCAAAGGAGAAAATATGAATTTAGTACTAATTTGGCAGATGTTGGTTTAAATATTACACCTTATGTTGGTCCAGTTAAATCCTTCATAGAAATTATGGTTGGGAAAAACCTTACATACTATTTAGCTTTTGAAGTAGCGAAGGGTGAGGAAGTGTCGAAATTGAGTACTATTGATCAGATTCAAAATTCGATAAATGTGGTCTTGCCAGGGGTAAGAGTTTTAAGTAGTCGTGGAGCTTTAATAGAACTTGATAAATCCACAATTCATCTAATTGAAGTATCCGAAAATGTTAATACGTATATAAATATTGGAAGGAATGCCAAAGAGGTAAAAAATGATTAGTGTTAATGTAATAGAACTAAAAAAGAGTGCTTTTGCTTTATCGGTTATTTGGATTAAAAGAATATACTTAATCCTATTTATAGTATTTGTATTATACGGTCTGGTATTTAATCCGACAATTGACCACAATATTTTTAGAATTAATATCCTGTTTTTTGTTTTATTATTGATTATATCTATCATTTATAAAGAGTATGAAGAGGTTGGGATTTTGGAAATCAACAACGATTGTTTATTTTTTACATATTTGAATAAAAAATTAGCAATGGGGGAGATAAAAGATATTAATATATTTATAGATGGTTATAAAGGTAGAACAAAAGTTAAGGGAGCGGTTGTCTCAATAAGTAATGGTTCAAATAATTATATTACAATACATTTAAAAAGCAATGAAACTAAGAAAATCTATTTTCTGCTCAAAAACAAGAAGGAATATAATAAATTAAGGATTGAGGCAGATAGATTTTTTAATAAGAATTTACACTAAATATACCCCCTTTTGGTTAAAAATATAGAAATCCGTCCCCTATAGTCCTCGTTTGTATTGTAACGAGGATTATAGAGAAAGGCGATTGTATCGCTGAAGAAAGATGTCAAAATATTCACGGAAAACTTGGCCTTGGTGCTGGGCTTTTAGTCTGAACTACATTATCACAGATGAATATGTCAATGCCCCCCATCTATGGCAGCGATAGAATCGGTCAGGTAGCTTATGAAGAAGAAATCTACCGGGTACCGTTCAGTTCAAACTTGCAGGAAACCGCCCTTTCATTCAACCTGGACAAAAGGGAAGGTCTATCAGGATATAAAAACTGGATCAAAGAGGGTGTGGGTTTGGGTGTAAGCGTGAGTGTGAAGGTATTTCTAGTAAAGTAGGATTGAGCAAAAAGGGGCTGTTTTAAAATTTCATCCATTGAATGAACCATATTAAAAAATTTATGGTTATATTCGTACCATATCGGTACACATTAAACTAAAATCGTATGTTGGTAATAAGCAGCAGAGAGTTCAGGCAAAACCAGAAAGAATATTTTGAAAGGGTCGATAAAGGGGAGCAGGTAATCGTTCAGCGCGGAAAGGACAAAGCCTATGCATTGACGCCGGTCAGCGAAAACGACCTTTATTTTAATGCCGAAATGATAAGGAAAATCAAGAAGAGCATCGAAGAGGTTGAAAAAGGGGAATCAAAGAAGGTGTCAGGCCCTGAGGGGATTAGCGAACTGCTTGGGTTATGAGTTATATTTTGGAGTTCTCCCGGACAGCTTTGGAGGATATTGAAAGGCATAAAAAGACAGGGGATAAACCTGTATTAAAGAAGCTTGAAAAGCTGCTCAATGAATTGATGGAACACCCCACTACGGGAACAGGCCAGCCCGAAAAGCTAAAACATGATCTGGCCGGTTTATATTCCCGCAGGATCAACAAGAAACACCGTTTGGTTTATTCCATCAAGAAACAAGTGGTAACGGTTTATGTGTTAAGTGCCTGGTCCCACTACGGAGACAAATAGCTCCCCCCTCACAATCCTTCACAATAAGTCCGGGACATACTGCGTCGCCTCCTTATGGTCGCGGGGAACGGTGGTGCAACTACGAAGCTTTCACAGGTTAAGCGGTGTTCGCCATTGGTCGTCGGGCAAAAAGCCATGATAGTCAGGTGCAGTTCATACCTATGGCAAGTCCAGCGTGGAAGTGGCCCAGTTGCCGGAAAACCAAACTGAAAAGAATGTGTTCCGGTACAGATTGAACACCGCCACCAGCCAATTGACCAGTGCGCCCTATGGCGAGCTGAGAAGGGGAAGCGACGGCAAGTTGTATGTAGCTTCCCAGGGCCCAGGACCACTCGATGTACACTATTGAAGAAGGTGAGGATGGTGCCATTACCATTGGCGAATCACCTGTTGCCGCAGCGGGTTTGGGCTATGAATTGTCCGGCAACCTACCATCTCAGCCATACCGGCTTTCCGGAGAGCATGAAACCTACTTCCATAGGCTCACAAGTGCCAAACATTACGAACTGAAAGACCACCTGGGCAACGTGCGCGCGGTGGTGGGCGATCAGGTGCAAAAATTGCCAACGACATTTTAATAAATTACCCGGAAGTGCTAACTTACAGTGATTATTATCCATTTGGTATGGTGATGCACGGTAGGACGTACAACTTTGGCGATTATAGGTACGGCTTCAACGGGAAAGAAAAGGACGACAAGGGGGAATGGGGATCGACGCATTATGATTATGGGTTCAGGATATATAATCCGCAGATAGCAAGGTTTTTGAGTGTGGACCCGTTGGCACCTGAGTATCCCTGGTACACACCTTACCAGTTTGCAGGGAATATGCCGATTTGGGCGATAGATTTAGATGGGTTGGAACCAAATATATTCCAAAGAGCATGGAATTATATAAATGGTAGAACTTATATTAATAAGGCTTGGGATAAAGCTATTGAAATATATGGCGAAAACCATCCAGCATTAACACGAAATGTCTTAGTTAATACCGATTTAGGTATTGCAATAGTTCAATCAGGTGAAAAGGTGCTTGAGGATGAAACTCTTACTTCAGTTTTAAGATACGATTATTTTCTCGGTGTTCCTGACAACATGGAATATGGAGGAGAGTTTTATGAATTTCGCATTTATTCCGACCAAGATTTAAATAATCAAATCGGTAACACTATTGAAAAAGAAGGGCATTTTTATCAATCTTATGATACTTGGACAGGTCTTCATTCAAAGGCATATCAGAAAGGAAATGAAATGTATTTTGATTGGGGTATTGTTGATAATATTCATATACCTTATCATGGTGGAATTGGGCCTGATATTGGGCCTGGCAAAGTAAAATATGCGACAGAATTACCTACTTTAAAAAAAGGTACCCAAGCATGGGATAATGCTGTCAAAGCCTTAAGAAATCAAAAGGGTAAATCAAATTATCGTGTTAGTTCTGCTTCGGAGGCTAGAGAATTATTAATAGAGGCTAGAGGTAATATGAATAGATATAAACAGTATTATAAAACTAAAACAGGAAAAAATTATAAAAAGGGATTTGAACGTCATCCAAAAGAGCATACAAATACAGATGCCGAGTTTAATAATTTAGATCATATAAAATGGAGGGATGGTAAATCTAATGGACATATTTTTTATAAAAAAACTAATTAAATGATTAAGTTACCGGGAGAAGTAATAATAGAATATAAAGATAAGATTATATTTCAAATAGAATATGAGAAAGATAGGCGTCAAAAAAATAGAATTAGTTCGGTTGATTTTTCTGAGTTGTTCTGGAATGTACATTACTATTTAGTTCTTGTGAGAATTATAAAGCCCAAAGTAATTAAAAAGGATATTTATAGAACGCAGAAAAATGATCTCATATGTTTTTTGGAAAAATATATAGAACCAGAAGTAGATGGACTTGATCTTCTTATATCATCGGTAGATTTTAAGAATATCGTAACTACAACTCATGACGGGGATATTTATACTTATTTATGAGCATGTTACAATGTCTCTCAATTGTTCTCGAGTTCCGCAATCGCCCTCTATTTGCAACGAGGGCGTTCGAGAAAGTCGATTCTATCGCTGAATAAAGATGTCAAAATATCTTATGAAGACTGGAGATGTGCCGGACTTTTAGTCTGAACTACATTATCACAGATGAATTTGTCAATGCCCCCATCTATGGCAGCGACAGAATCGGTCAGGTAGCTTATGAAGAAGAAATATACTGGGTACCGTTCAATTCAAACTTGCAGGAAACCGCCCTTTCATTCAACCTCGACAAAAGGGAAGGCATATCGGGATATAAAAACTGGATCAAAGAGGGTGTGGGTTTGGGTGTGAGAGTGAGTGTGAAGGTATTTCTCGTAAAGTTAGATTGAGCAAAAAGGGATGTTTTAAAAATTCCTCCATTGGAAAGAAACCTACAAATCACAAAAAAACGTTAACTTTATGAGAAATAAAAAAGAAAGAGATGGTTACCATATTGAGAAAAGGGGCCGATAAGACCGCAATCCAGGAACTGATGAAAAAGCTGACAGAAAGCCCGTCGAGACGGGGACTTGACGCATACAAATATTGTGGCACGGTGAAGTTCAAAGAAGATGGGCTGAGCCTTCAAAAGCGGCTAAGGGATGAATGGGAATAAGCTGTTTTTGGACACCAATATCATTGTTTATTTTTTTTGGAAGGGGACGATACCCTTGCCGGTTTTTTAAACGGAAGGACGATCTACATATCATTTATAACCCAGCTTGAATTGTTGAGCTATAGCCATATCACACCCCGGACGAAGAAGAAAGGATAGAACAGTTTTTATCCCAGTGCATCGTTACTGACATCAATCCCGTCATCAAATAAAGAAACCATCCGGCTCCGTAAGCACTACAGGTTAAAACTGCCGGACAGCATCGTCATGGCCACCTCGCTTTATCACGACCTTCCTTTGGTAACTTCGGACAGGGAATTTAACAAGGTGGAAGAACTACAGGTGATCTATTACGAAAAAGAGAACAAATAAGTCCTTGACATACAGCACCGCGCCTTATTGGCACGGGGGAACGGTGGTGCAATACGGGGCTTTCGCAGGTTAAGCGGTGTTCGTCATTTGTCGTCGGGCAAAAAGCCATGATAGCCCGGTGCAGATCATACCTATGGAAAATCCAGCGTGGAGGTGGCCCAATGTGTGAGTGTGTTTGATCCCAACGCTTTAATGAGGTAGGGCGTGGATTTGGAGAACTATGGAACGGTTATCTTGTGGTTCTACCACCAATGTAATGGAGGAACTTATTTTAGATAGTTGAAATTCAGAAAAATATTAGCGGACAAAAGAGGTTTATGCGACCGACTTCTTTCCAACGGAAAAAGACGATTCCAAAATCCCCGGAAGGAATCCATAATCCGAAACATACGTGCCCGTACCTTATTGACTTCGGTGAGTAATGAAGAAACATGCCCTTACCGTTAATCTAAAAAATCATATAAGCTCCCTATATTTAACTTATATCCTATTGTTTTTTTAAATAATTATATTTAATATTGATTATATTTAAATTTTTCCAATTTAAAGAGTATGTACAACAACAATTATAAATTAAAGGCAAGGTTATTTTTGATCACCTTTTTGCTTGTTTTTATTCAATTACCAATTTTCGGACAGCACATCTACAAATCACCCATCTCTACAATAAAAATCGACAGTCTATTTAAAGGCAAATATGTAATTGTGGGAGATACGACCAACAATACTAATAGTGGTTCGGGAAAAAATTATATTGTAGAATTTATGGAGGAACCTGCTATCATAGAAATGCAAGCCTCCCCTTCAAAGGCCAGAATAAGAGTAGGCCAGGCAAAAAACCGGCATGTTCAACAAATCAATCGTTTCAAAAATGATTTGGAACAATTGATGGGCAATCACCAACAGCGGGCGAAAGTTCTGACACCCTCAGCTGTAGAAATCAAAAAATCATATTATAAAGTATTTAATGGTGCAAGTATTACATCGAATGAGGATTTAGTTGATGATATAGAACGTTTACCTTATGTTAAGCGAGTTCATATAGACAGAGCGGTAAAAATCTCATTGAGTCAAAGTTTGGGAGTAATCAATACTCAGACCGTTTGGAACGATTATGGCATATATGGTGAGGGTATAAAAATAGGTGTGATCGATACAGGTATCGACTATCTGCATCCCGATCTGGGTGGTGGTTTTGGACCTGGTTTTAAAGTCGCTGGGGGGTATGACTTTGTTAATAACGACAATGATCCAATGGATGACCATTTTCATGGAACCCATGTAGCTGGAATCATATCTGCAGATGGAACATTAAAAGGAGTTGCACCGAAAGCAACATTATATGGTCTAAAGGCATTGGATGCTTATGGATTCGGAATGTTATCAGATATTGTTGCAGCAATAGAATGGACAGTTGACCCCAATGGTGACGGGGATTTTCAAGATAAGATGCATGTTGTAAATATGAGTTTGGGATCAGAAGAAGATCCAAATTGCCCGATGGTAATAGCAGTAGAGAATGCTATTCAAGCGGGAATAGTTTTTTGTATTGCTGCTGGTAATAACTACACAAATTATTCTATAGGTAGTCCGGGAACTGCTCCTAATGCCATCACAGTAGGATCTATTCAAAAAGATAAGTGGCTTTCAGCGTTTAGCTCAAAAGGCCCAACCAAAAATGAGTTGTTGAAACCGGACATACTAGCCCCCGGCAGTGATATTAATTCCACCGTGCTTAACAACAATTACGAATCACTAAATGGAACATCAATGGCCACCCCACATGTAGCAGGAGCAGTGGCATTACTATTGAACAAACACCAGCAGTGGACACCTGAACAGGTGAAATCAGCATTAATGACTACTGCGCAATCCATAAATTTTAACATATGGGAGCAAGGGAGGGGAGTTATTGACATTGCAAGTGCTATAAGGACTGAAACACATGTTTTTCCATCCAGCATAAGTTATGGTAATATAGGAAATAGTAAAACTGTGGGCAACAGCACGCTTACTAAGATAGATACAATATGGTTGTATAACGATTCACCTTTATCTAAAATATATACTGCGACCGTAATTGGTGATTTACCAGTTGGGTACTCCTATACTTTTAATCAAAATTCACTAATTGTTCCTTCCAAGCAAAAACTGCCATTAATATTTACTTCTTCATTGGATATTAATCAAATACCTGCTCCTCAAACCATTATACCATATTATGAATTTAAATTGGCCTTATCAGACCAAAACCAAAATTCTATCACTATCCCCGTTACTTTTGTTAAGAAAAACAAGGTTATAATTGAGTTTAATACAAGACCCGATTATGTGCTTATTCATGATAATGGGCCAACTATTAAATTTTATCCTAATCCAGGTAAGCTATTTGAATTTTCTATACCTAATGGAACATACAATATTGTTGCTTTCTTTGAAAGCTTTACAAAAACAGTAATCAAAGAAGAAGTTCTAATTGATGAGAATTTTCAAATCAAGATAAGTTCAAAGGAAGCAAAAAATAAACTGGTATTCCAGGCTGAAGGTGCACAAGGTGAGACGGTCCCTATTCTTGATCTTTCTATCAGCATAGATCATAAAATTGCAGGACCGATGCTGTGGGTACTTTACATGCATTTTGATAACAATGGGAAGAATGAGATAACAAGATATTTTTCTGACATCAGTGATCAATATGATTTACAATATAATTATTTTTCGTCTGCTTGCATGAACTCGGAAGGTATATCTTATCTCTTTCCATATCACCTGAATCAGGGGATGAATTCATCAATAACCTACCGCAACAATTCTTCTGATATTAAAAAAGTAGTTTACGAACTCGAATATCCACAAAATCAGGGTTTCCTTTATTATGAAAGATGGTTTAATATGAGTAAATATTTTTATATCTCAACTTCATTTACGGATTGTGATGCAAAGTATAATTTACTAAGTTATCCCTATAAAATTGAAGAATATAAAATCAAAACCCCAGATGAAAACTTTTATCTTGATTATACCAGATATCGAATTTCTGAATCAGAAACTGAGTTGACTGACCTGTTTTCCAGTAAGAATCGTATAGTAACAACCCCATGGGCAAAATTGGATCAAAATGCAGAACACATTGTTACCCCTAAAGGAAAGATCTTAACCGGATCTCCCATAAAGCTCCTACAGGGGCCACTTCATTTTACTCCTTCGTATTGGATATCAGGTAATGATTTATACTTCTATAAAAAAGGGCCATTTTTCCATAATTATGCCAATGACTGGACCTCGCATGATGTTTCATTCTCCATTATTTCCAATAATGATACAGTTCAATACCAAGTAACCAACGATGCTGAAAATTGGATACCAGAGAATTACGAATTAAAACCTTCTACCGATTATGCCTTACAGATAATTTCTGAAGCCGGGAAGATACTAAATCATAAAAGCGAAGCCAAATTTACCGTTAGGTTTAATTCTAATTTGAATTATATTGTTAGTCCAGATATCAATATATCTATGTTTCCAAATCAGCATATGTATGAGAAAAAAAATAGTTTTGGAATGGATGAGCAACCTGTGATACAGGTAAAGTCGATTACTGAGAACTTGCTTTATTATAAAAAAATCGATCAGGAGGAGTGGATCAGTTTAACAGGAACTTCAGAACAATCTCACATAGATTGGAATTATTATCAAAATTTCATATTACCTGAAGGTCTGGAAAAAGGATTATATTCAATAAAAATCAGTAATCCTAATCATTATGATTATGAAATAAATCCGGCATTTGCCATGCTAGATCAATTGACTGCCGATTCACTAGTTTTGGTAGATTTATATGCCTACACCAATGGAAATAAATGGAAAAATAATCGTAATTGGCTTGAAGGAAATGTAAACGAGTGGTATGGTGTTTCGATTGAACATGGAAGAATAGTAGCAATTAAACTGCCCGATAATAATCTGCAGGGGCAAATTCCCAAATCTCTTAATAATTTAAAGGCATTAAAACTTATTGATTTCAATAACAACAAATTATCTGGACTCCCAAATCTAGATCCGCTTGTCAATTTGGAGACTTTAAATGTAGGGAAAAACAGTCTTACTTTTAAAGACCTTCTCCCCAATGTATTTGTGCAGAATTACATATATGCTCCGCAAGATACCACAGGTTCGCAAAGACAGCTTTGGATGTTTATTGGTGATAGTATTTCATTACGAGTGCCGGCTTATGAAAACGGTGTAAATTATATTTGGTACAAGAATGATGAATTATTAATTACACCTAATTCTACTCAACTTTCATTTGATTCCCTGGTATTTGAAGATAGTGGCTTGTATCATGCAGAGATGAGTCATGATTTACTCCCTAATCTTAAGATAACATCCCATAAACTGAACTTAAATGTGCATCAACGACTATTTGAAAATATAACTGATTTGGAATTTACGTCAAATGTATTATTAAGTCAAGGCGTCAATTGGGTTGATTTTGATAATGACGGTGATTTGGATGTATTTTTATTTGGTCTTTATAATGCTTTTTTATTCAAGAACATGTACAAAGAAACAGGGATTGTGGAATTTGAAGAGATACCAATAAGCGGGTTACAAGCTGGTGGATTTGACGATTACCCTAGTAATTGTACATGGGCGGATTTTGACAATGATGGTTTTGTGGACTTTTTGATTACTACCGGGATATCTGAAAATTGGATGTTTAAAAATACAGGTAATGGCTTTGTTAAAGTAGAAAATGAAGCTACTGTCCGACAGGGATATACCTATACATCGAGTTGGGGTGATTATAACAATGATGGATTGGTTGATTTATTGACTATCAATTTTCCTGGAGGAGCAGAAGATAAAATATGTGAATTATTCGAAAATAAAGGTAATGGTAGTTTTCAATCCGTTGATGATTTTAATGTCGAGGCCAATTATGCCATACTAGCTTATTGGGCAGACGTAAATAATGATGGAAATTTAGATATACTAATAGCTACCGAAGATTCCAAACTTTTGATCAATAATTATGGTGAGTTTGAATCAACTGATGCTTCAATTGATAATTGGATGAATGGTGCAAGCTGGGGAGATTATAACAATGATGGGTTTTTGGATTTATTTGTAGTCCACGATCTAATGACTGGAAGCAAGTTGTATTTCAATAATGGGAAAGAGCTGTCGAACGATAATAATTTTGTTGTTGATCTATCTGACATAGACGCAAAAGGGAGTGCCTGGGGCGATTATGACAATGATGGGGATTTGGACATATTTATCTCGAGTACTATTGGGCAGAATGTGTTATTGCAGAACATGTTGATGGAGACAGGCATGGTAGTTTTTGAAAGAGTAAAAGGGTTTGATGATATGGGACTTCATTCGCATGGAGCAGCTTGGGGTGATTATGATTTTGACGGTTTTATCGATATGCTAGTTACCAATAAAAATGGGAATAATACACTCCATAGAAATGTAGGCAACTCGAATGGATGGATCAGTATTAAATGCAAAGGAACCATGTCAAATACTATGGCAATAGGAACTAAGGTACGTGCAAAGGCAATCATAAACGGAAAGCCGGTATGGCAACTTAGGGAAATTTCAGCACAGACAGGAGCATTGTCCCAAAACAGTCCCTTCGTAAATATGGGATTTGGAAATGCAACAGTTATTGATTCATTGGTGATTGAATGGCCGCTTTATGGAAAACAGGTGCTGACAAATGTGTCTTTAAATCAACATATGGAAATTTCAGAACCATTTAAAAAGTTTCACCTAAATCTGCTCCAACCTGAGGATGTAGAAATGGGACAAATGCAAAGTGTTGCCCTCCCTCTTCAGGTAGATTATAATGGGAAAAGGAGAATAGCGTTTTCGTTTATTTGTCCTGAAACAGAAGTTAATCTATCATTTGCAGAAAATAATATGATTATTCAACCCGAAATGTATTTAGGTACTACTACGGTTACGATTAGAGCAACGGATGGAGAACTATCGGACGAAAAAACCATTGACCTGAAAGTGAACAAAACTGTAACAGGTGTATCTCAAAATGAATCGGACATATTGATTTATCCCAATCCAAATAACGGGCAGTTCCTTATCCAGATCATCGGACATGGCGGAAAAAACCTTAAAGTGGACTTTGTGAATGTTTTGGGTGAAACGGTATTAACGATTAATCAGAAGAACCTGGCAGATACATACACCCAAATTGTTGAATTAAATCATCCCAATGGAATTTATATTATGAGATGCTTATTGGGAGATGAAGTGATCACTAAAAAAATAATCAATCAGTAAAAACGGCTGATAGTTTTTATATGTGGAGACCCCGTATCTTAGCAGTGACAGAAACTTTCAGGAGATTACGATGAAGAAATCTATCGGGAGCCGTTCAATTCAAAGAGGGTGTGGGTGTGAGAGTGAGTGTGAAGGTATGTCTCGTAAAGTAGGATTGAGCAAAGGGATGTTTTAAATTTCATCCGTTGAAATGAGCATAAAAAGGCCTAAAAACGTTATATTGTAAAAACCGATTATCATGAACACAACAGAACTGAAATCAAGGCTACATAAAATCATAGACAGCATAGAAGATGGCGAAA
>JAEWLI010000079.1 GCA_023393375.1 Bacteroidota bacterium | reverse complement strand
GGATTACCCGAAGACACTAAAAAGATTTTTGAAAATGTAAAAGAAGGAAAACTAAAAATAGGGTTTCAGCATCAAGGATTAGAAGGGCTTTATAATTCACTTGATAGGGTCACCAACCGACTTTCTTTAGCCATCATTACAGCTGCTTTGATCGTTGGATCGTCATTAGTTGTACTTTCCCGAATTCCACCGTTGATCCTAAATATTCCTATCATTGGTTTTATCGGATTTTGCCTATCTGTGGTGTTGGGTATATGGATTGTTATATCAATTCTTCGTAAGAATAAGATATAATGCCTGTTAAAAAGGGGTTAAGGCAATTTTTGTCTGAAACGTTTATGCTATATTTTTTGGTTATTTTATTCATAAAAATACAGCAGCCATTCAGACTGCTGTAATAAGATTAGGTAAATTTGCCCATAAATTGTTACTGATGGACCTCTTTAAATTTGTTTTCTGAGTTTTGTAATGTTATATTAAAACCCAACAATTTCGAAAAAGCAGCCATCCATTTCGGATGTCCGGGCCAAGCAGGCGAAGTCACCAGATTCCCATCAATCACCACTTCTGTTGGGGGTACGTCTTCAAACTGACCCCCGGCAAGGGTAACTTCCGGACCAACAGCAGGATAAGCAGTAAGTTTTCTGCCTTTAACCACATTGGCAGCTGTCAATATCTGGATACCATGAC
Organism: Bacteroidota bacterium; assembly: GCA_023393375.1. Classification (GTDB taxonomy): domain Bacteria; phylum Bacteroidota; class Bacteroidia; order Cytophagales; family Cyclobacteriaceae; genus JAEWLI01. The sequence continues at coordinate 3,858 of JAEWLI010000079.1, read as the reverse complement.
AAATTGCTGCGATGGGTTTGTTTTTTTCTGCAAAGTGTTTGGTCAACAGAATAACCTTTTCGTTCAGGCGGAGGTATTCAGGAGCCCGCCCACCGGTTAACACCAGTGCATCATAATCCTCTGGATAAATATCGTCGAAGGTGGCAGAAAGTGCAAAGTTATGTCCCCGTTTTTCGCTATAGGTCTGATCCCCTTCAAAATCATGGATAGCGGTGGCTACAGTTTCCCCCTTTTTTTTACCAGGACATACGGCATCCACTTCGCACCCTAACATCAGCAGCATTTGGTAAGGGACCATTGTTTCATAATCCTCGGCAAAATCGCCGGTCAGCAGAAGAATTTTTTTATTATCCATAATAACTTGGGTTAATTTTTAAAAAATGATTTTTTTTTGTACAGTTAACATACTTAGTTACTTACGATCTTCTGAGGTAAGAGTTATTGCCGTGACATTATGGTTTCAAAAATATTTTCATATTTCTTTATTTTTGCAGATCTATGTTTTTAATAATGGTATAAGTTATTGGTTATCAGGACATTGTATATGATTTCCTGACTTTTACGCGAAGTATCATATGATAGGAATAAGTTTATTTTGTAGAAAATTTGAGAATTTAAATGTATAATATCTCCATCAGTCCCGCGATTTCCAAATCTATTCCTGATTTGTTATTGGGCATCATCACAGCTGAGGTGCATAATACGCCGCACAATGACCTATTGTGGAAAAAGATTAGTGAACAATCAGAAAAAATTATTGCCAATTATCCATTAGATGTTATTAAAAATCAGCCACAAATCCATGCCACACGGGAAGCTTATAAATTGCTGGGAAAAGATCCCAACCGGTACCGGCCATCGGCTGAGGCATTGTATAGGCGTATTGTCAAAGGATATCCGTTATATCAGATATCTACTTTAGTGGATATGATCAATCTGATATCACTTTCCAGTGGCTATTCCATCGGAGGTTTTGATGCAGATAAAATAAACGGAAAAATTCGATTGGATGTGGGAAACTCTGATGACTCTTTCTTTGCCATTGGAAGGGGGGAGTTAAACATTGAAAATTTGCCGGTTTATTATGATGAATCTGGCCCAATCGGAACACCTACCAGCGACCATGTACGTACATCCATAGATATGAACACCAACCATATTTTCATGATCATAAATGCTTTTAAAGGCAATAGAGAGGTGTTGTCCGAATGGATAGAGGTGGTAAAAAAATTGATTGAACTGCATACCAACGGAAAAAATATTGCTGATCACATTATAAAACCACAATAGTAAGTCTAGAAATCAACAAATCGGGCATTGGGTGGTTAATCAAGGAGAAGATAAAAAACGGTGCCCATGAAAAACAAATTTAAAATAAAAGATATCCCTTCCTTATTCAAGGAAACCTTTAAAGAATGGAATGATGATGACCCTTTTTATTTAAGTGCTGTAGTAGCTTATTATACCATTTTTGCACTCCCTGGATTGCTGTTTCTTGTTATTTATATCGCAGGTATGGTATGGCAAGAGGGTGAAGTACGAACAGAAGTGGTAAGTCAAATAGAGGCTGCTCTTGGAGGGGAATCTGCCAAACAGGTGGAGGTGATCATAGATCAGGCAATAGGACAGCCTGCTTCAATAATATCGATGTTAGTGAGCATTGGATCATTGCTTTTTGGTGCAACGGGGGTGTTTTTTATGCTTCAAAAATCGTTGAACCAGGTATGGAATGTTGCAGAAGATCCGAAAAGGGGAATTCTGATTATGTTAAAAGCCCGGGCGATTGGTTTTGGTTTAATCGTGGTAATTGGTTTTTTATTGTTGGTTTCACTGTTGCTCACTACAGCACTCAATGTATTGGGCAATTGGATTATGGCTAATCTTCCAAGTTATCTTTATTATTTATTTTATGTAATTGATTTTACGGTTTCTTTGGGCATAATCACATTGGTTTTTGCCATGATATACAAGTTTTTACCTGATGTAATCATAGGATGGCGGACATTATGGGTGGGTTCAGTTGTCACAGCATTATTATTTGTGATAGGTAAATTTGCATTAGGGTTTTACTTTAGTTTAGCTGATCCGGCTTCAGCTTACGGAGTAGCTGGCTCTTTGGTGATCATGTTACTTTGGGTGTCCTACTCATGCCTGTTGATTTTCTTTGGGGCAGAGTTTACACTTGTGTTTGCAAGGCGGTATGGACAAAAAATCCGACCTGCTAAACATGCCTTCCGGGTTAAGATAGAATTGGTGAAAGATCAGGAAGATGTAGCTCAGGAAGAAGCAAACAGGCCTGTTGAGAAAAGATAGCGCTATTGTAAAATTAGTATGTAAATAAATTCATGCTCTTTTTGTTATTCCTGAATAATCAGCTTTCTTTGTTGCCTGATAAGGATTAACATGTGGATATTTATTTCTAAAATCATATTTTGGTTCACGGGATGGAAAGTTAAGGGTGATTACCCCCGTGAAATTAAAAAAGCGGTACTTATAGCTGCACCTCATACCAGTAACTGGGATTTTCTATTTTCCAGGGCTGGATTGTTTATTATGAAAGCACCTGTACGGTTTATCATCAAGCAGGAATGGGTGAAAGGGCCTATAGGTTTTTTATTGAAAAAGCTGGGAGCTATTCCAGTCGATAGGAATGCAAAAAACAAATCCCTTAGTTTTGTCGACCAAGTGATTGATCTTTATAATCAACATGATGAATTGATTATCATGATCGCACCGGAAGGTACTCGAAAATTGGTAAAAAAATGGCGCTCAGGGTTTTATTATATGGCTATGAATGCTAAAATTCCAATACTCCTTGGTTATCTGGATTATAAAAATAAACTGGCAGGGGTAGGGGGTGTAATTTATCCAAGTGGTGATTATGAAAGTGATCTCGAAAAAATCAAATCATTTTATAAAACCGTAACTGCTAAATATCCGGAACAAGGAATTAAATAAAATTGCTGCCTTAAAAACATAAGGCAGCAAGCTTCACTTTCTCTGTATTGTGGGTCATCGTTTGAAAGCTCGGGAAAGCAACATGACTACTAAGATCACCAAAAAGATGTAAAATAATATTTCGGCAATATCTGCGAAACCTTCTGCAAGGCCTCCAAATCCAAAAATCGCTGCGATTACAGCCAGTACTACAAAAATAATGATCCATCTAAGCATAATGAAAGGAGTTTAGGTTAAAAAACTATATCTTTCTAATAAATCCTTAAAGAAGGTTTTTGTTTACTTTCGTTATGTGTACCCAGAATTGATATTAAAATATTTTTTTCAAAGTCAATGAGATTTGGCAAAAAAGTATCTCAGAGGAATTAAAATGAATATCCATGCCAGTTGGGAAATGATGAAAAATATATTAGTATCTCCTGAAAAAAATAATGCAGTTAGTGTAACCCCAAGTCCTATATTATTGGCACCTGAACAGATAGAGAATGCAGTTCTGTTGCTTAAGGATTGCCGGGGTAATAAATAAAATCCGATAACATAAGAAGCCAGATAAAATCCCACAGCTATTATCGCATAAATAAGCATTTTCTCAGGGTTTCCTAAAATTATTTCCCGGTTGTGAGAAGTAGATACAATAAAAATTATTGATAAACCAATAGTAGTAATTAGAGGGCCATTGTTATTGATCATTTTTCGAAAAGTATGGTTGGCCCGAAATGGCAAATGGAGCAGAAATGGATATACTATGGTATATATCATCATCATCAATAAATCAATACCATCAATGGCTACTTTTTGGGAAATAATCAGTTGGCTGATGGCTGGAATTGACAGAATGGACAAAAAACTGGTGATGACCAGTAATTTTAATGACAATTTGATGTTGCCACCAAATAAAAT
>JAEWLI010000221.1 GCA_023393375.1 Bacteroidota bacterium | reverse complement strand
ACATGGGGCCTCCCGGAACTACAATTGTTGGTAGATCAACACTGGCAGCACCAAGAAGTGTGGAGGGTGTAGTTTTATCGCAACCAGTCAGCAACACAACCCCATCAAGCGGATTTGCCCTGATACTTTCTTCTGTATCCATACTGGCTAGGTTTCGCCATAGCATAGTAGTGGGTTTCATGATGGTTTCACCGAGTGACATCACTGGAAATTCAAGTGGAAATCCACCCGCTTCATACACTCCCCTTTTTACAATTTCAGCAAATTCCCGCAAATGACCATTGCAGGGTGTAAGATCCGACCATGTATTGCAAATCCCTATCACCGGCTTATCGCGAAACATATGATCGGGATGTCCCTGGTTGCGTAGCCAGCTACGATGAACAAATCCCATCTTATCATCTTTTCCGAACCACTCGGCACTGCGCAGCTTTTTCTTATTTTCCATCAAGATTGGTTAAGAGAAAAAATTTGGCGTTAAATATAGTCTGATTATTTAAAATATCCAATCCAATTCATCAAACCTTGGATGATGATACCAAAAATAATACATCATTCTGAACTAACACGTAGGAATACAGAGAATGGTTACATTTTTTAAAAGAACAACTTTATACCTTGTTATGGGGGTTTAACACTAAATTTTTAGTAGTCAACCGATCATATTTTATTAAAATATCAGCGTTGCAAACAGTATATTTAAATTTTTAATAAATATTTAATTTCATTCTTGCTTGCTAAAGTCCAAGTTTGTTGCCATATTTAGGTTTAGTTAACATTTATCAATCCAGATTTATAAATTTTTTTCACTAGTTATTGTATCAATAGATTATGTAATGGGTTCTGAGACAGCATTTAATATTTAAAAAAAATGTAAATCCCAAAAAGTGCCACAGAGTCAGTTTACATTAAGTCAGGGAGTTTCACACGAGTTGGAGTTGTTTCCCCAGATAAAAGAGTTGGGGCTCAAAAAAAACAATTCTATTCACCTTGGCTCCTTTCCTGTAAAAGTTTCTGAAAGCCTGAATATTTATTTTGTTGTAGACGGCAAATTCGAATGGTCCATCAATAAACAGCATTTGTTACTTTATCCAGGAGATACTGCCATAGTATTACCCGGGCAGGAAATCGGTGGGTCAAACGGATATTTCGGCATCGGTACTGTGTTTTGGCTGCATCTTCATGTTGAGAAAATGAAACCTGACAATAAGTTCATCCTTGGGAAATGGAGTGCTTTATCTGAAAGTGAAACACATGCAATTGGAAAAATTCTTTCGTGCAACAATTTACCAGTCGTAAAAGTCAAAGAAGTTGCCGGAATATTTTTCGAAATACGATTCGAGCTTGCGAATCAGGAAATAGGATATATTACTCGGGTTAATCACTGCATTGATACATTGCTCATTATCATTAGCAGACAGGCAATCAGACAAGCCAGTTCCCGAAGGGACTTCCCCCAAACCTTTATGAAACTGGAACAATCATTACGTCAGAACCTGGAACATCAATGGTCGGTGGAAGAAATGGCTGCTATGGTTGGTCTTGGTACGACAGCTTTCTCTGAAAAAGTAAAGAGTTACACTGGTTTTTCACCTTTGCATTATCTTATCAACATCAGAATATCCGAAGCAATAAAACTATTAAAGAGCGGAAGAGTATCTATTACAGATATCGCGTTGGGAACAGGATTTTATTCTTCCCAGCATTTTTCAACCACTTTTAAAAAGTTAACGGGTCATACCCCGAAAGAATTTAGAAAAAAAAGTTTATCAAACGAGGAATAATAGAAAAAACGATATGGAATGTATCATTACAATTGAGATAGGCACTAATGCCGTAAGAATTGTCGCATTTGATATAGATGGAAATGTAATTGCATCTTCAAAAGGATCTTATCCAACATTTCATGTACAAGCCGATTACAGCGAACAGGATCCTGATCAGATGTTCATTACCATGTTGTACGTATTGAAAAATTTACTGAATGAGAAAATCCATCCCAAACATTATAAAGTTATTTCCATTTGCCTGAGTGCTTCTATGCACAGTGTGCTCATGGTTGACAAATTTGGAGTACCCATAGGCAATGCTATCACCTGGGCAGATAATCGAGGCAAAAAAGTGGCCCGTGAATTAATCAATTCAGAACAATCAAAGAAGATCTATAGTGCCACCGGGACGCCCATTCATCCTATGTCCCCACTCATCAAAATTGCCTGGTTAAGCAGGTTTGATCAGGAAAGATTTAAAAAAACGTACAAATTTCTATCCATTAAAAGTTACATTATCCAACAATTAACCAAAGGCTACTTTCTTGATTATAGCCTTGCATCCGCTACCGGATTAATGAACATCTATAATATTGATTGGGACGACGATGCGCTTTACTTTGCGGGGGTCACTCCCGACAAATTGCCGGAACTCGTCCCTGTTTTTCATAAACCCGGAAAACTCAGAAGTGAATACCAAAAGTCGTTGGGTTTGCCAGATGGTGTTAAACTACTAGTTGGGTCAAGTGATGGCTGTTTGGCCACCCTGGGAGGTGGCATATGGGAAGAAGGTAAAGCCATCATTACAGTTGAAGACAGTGGGGCGGTCCGAGTAGTAGGAAAAAAAGCCCTTAATGATGACAAGCAGCGATTGTTTAATTACCTACTTACAGAAAAGTACTATGTATCTGGAGGGCCTACAAATAATGGCGGAGTGATATTTGAATGGTTCGCTAAAGAGTTCGGTGATTTCAAAAACCCTTTTGATATTGATTATGTCATGGAAAACCTTGTTCAGGAAGCTTCTACTGTAGCGACAGGATCAGATGGGTTATTGTTTTTACCCTATTTGCTAGGGGAAAGAGCTCCCATTTGGAATGCTAATGCACGTGGAAGTTATTTTGGCGTCAATATCAACCACGAACGGCATCATTTTGTCAGAGCTACCATCGAAGGAATTCTATATGAAATTTACAGTATTGGAAAAGCCCTTCAGGAACACAGGGATATCAACACACTTACCGCTCATGGCAGTTTTGCTTCCATACCATTTTGCACCCAAATTCTCGCTGATATATTTAATAAACCAATAAATATTGGTAAAAATCCAGACAGCATCGCACAAGGTGCATTTTTACTTAGTTGCACTGATTTGGGAATATACCAAAACGTGGATGAAGCAGCTCGTTCTGTAGTTTTATCCACAACCTATAAACCTCATAGGCAAAATCATGAAGTCTATCAAAAGTACTTCTCTATTTTCGAACGCCTAAGCACAAAATTTGGTAAAGAGTTTGAAGATTTAAGCAATCTTCAACAAGACCTTTAAATTCATTTATCTTTTTGTTAGCTGTCAAGCCATCCCTCAGGTATTATTTTTACCCTGCAATATTCTGATCCCCACAGAGAATTGATATGTATAAAATTCAACGGCGGCTATTCTTGGTAGAATATTATGATTTCATTCACAATCTTTATACTTTTTTAGCCTGTTTTTGTTTGCCGGAGGATTGAACTGGCTCAAATAAAGGATGGCTAATCGAGAGCGTAATCCAATTTTTAAACTATAATCCCATAATTATGAAACAACTCTATCTAATTCACGGCATGATACTGCTGATTTGTGCAGGAGCTGTTGCACAAAATAATGAACTCTATGCGAATAACAGTTCCATCTGGAATAATTCGCCGGAAACAAAACAAACAATTGAAGTTACGGGCAAGGTAATTGATGAAAACGAAAGGGCCTTGCCCGGTGTAAATGTTATCATCAAAGGCACTACATCTGGTACCACATCAGATATTGATGGCAACTACGCCATTCAAGCAATTGACGGTAACAGTGTCCTTATTTTCTCGTCAATTGGATATGTAACAGAGGAGATCCCAGTAGCTGGCCGTTCCATAGTAAATGTATCCATGACCCCTGATATCATTTCTCTCGGTGAAGTAATGGTTACAGCTCTAGGTGTAAAAAGGGAATCAAAAAAATTAGGTTATGCTGCTACTGCTGTAGATGCGGAAGATATGGTAACCAACAGGACTACCAATATGATGGAATCACTGGTGGGAAAGGTTGCTGGGTTAAATATTACCCCTCCTGCGGCAGGTGCAGGATCTAGTATGCAAATACGTCTTCGTGGCCAATCTGCATTTGCCGGAGCAAATAACTCTCCTCTTATCGTCATCAACGGCCTGCCAATGGATCAGGATGCCCGGGGCACCAATGGTGGTGGCCAAGTAGCACAACGTGACCGTGGTGATAACTTACAGAATATCAACCCCGATGATATCGAAAGCATGACGGTATTGAAAGGTGCAACAGCTGCTGCTATTTATGGCTCCAGAGCTGCAAACGGAGCAATAATTATTACAACCAAATCAGGTAAAAACAATGAAGGAATCGGTGTTGAATTCACCTCCAGCTATACGACACAGGAGCCATTAAACTTTATGGGTGAAATTCTTCAAACTGAATATGGCATAGGCACAGGAGGCGTAAGACCCCAAACACAGGGGGATGCCCAATCAGTCGGTCAATTTGGATTTGGTGAAAGACTTGACGGACAACCTACCATCAATTTCGATGGAGTGATGCGACCTTATTCTGCCCACCCAAACAGACTTTTCGATTTCTTACAGAACGGAACCAACTTTACCAACACAATTGCGCTTACTGGTGGTAGTGCGAATGGAAGCTTTAGGGTCTCGTTTTCAAATGCTGATGCCAAAGGTATCGTCCCAGCCAATGAGTACAAAAAGAAGATTTTTAATGTGGGGATCAATCATGATATAACTGAAAAACTTAAGTTGCAGATGAACATCAACTATGCCGATGAACAAAATATTAATCCTCCTCAAATCGGAACTCAGGGTGATGGTGCCATCAACTTTTTTACCCGATTGGGAATTTCAACTCCATTGGAAGCCTTCAGAGAAAGCGCAATAGATCCTGAAACTGGCGCAGAGACACGTACTAATGGGTTTCTGGGTACAATAAACAATCCATATTACCAACTGCAAAAGAATCAATATTTTCATGACAATAGAAACCGACTTTTAGGAACAGCTACTTTACGCTATGAATTCACTGACTGGCTTTATGTACAAGGCAGGTACAACTATGACCTAAGCAATGCTTTTATGGAGTGGAATCAGCTGAATGGACAAGGTGCTACAACACTACTCAATGGGGATGGTACTTATAGAGGGAACTATAATATTCAGCAAGACAAATCAACTAATATAAATGCAGACTTTCTGATTGGCAGCAGCAAAGAATTTGGAAAATTTTCTGTCGATTTGGGATTTGGAGGGAACACCTACAGACCTAAGTTCCAAAGGAATGAGCAAAATGCCAGCAACTTTGTTGTTCCTGACCAATATTCTCTTGCAAACGGCACATTGCGAAACCAAGCTATCGCAGGTTATATTTATAATCGCAGCAGGGTAAATTCTTTATATGGATGGGCTGAATTGGGATATAATGGAATGGTATATCTTAACTTTACCGGAAGGGAAGACTGGTTTTCAGTATTAAATCCGGATATGAATTCCCAGTTTTATCCATCAGTTTCAGGTAGTTTTATTTTCTCCGAATTACTAACAAACCATAACTTGCTATCTTATGGTAAGTTAAGGGCCTCCTGGGCACGGGTAGGTAGTGCCAATGGGGTAAATCCTTATGATGGTTTTTTAACTTATGCTATTAATCCAAACCAGTTCAATGGGCAGACTATAACAGGAGTAAGCGGCAATTTAGCACCCAATCAATTATTGCAGCCTTTTATTGTGACAGAAAAAGAAATTGGTCTTGAATTTAGAATGTTGAACAACAGAGTATTTGTCGATGTTGGCGCCTTCGAAAAAATAACTACAGATCAGATAATTGATATTACCCTGTCCAATACCTCCGGCTACAACAACTTAAAACAAAACCTTGCATCCCTAAAAAATAGTGGCCTGGAATTTATGATTGAAGTAAGACCTTTGGATAACCATAATTTTACATGGATTTCATCCTGGAACAATGCTTATCTCACTACAGAAGTACTTGATTTGGGCGAGGGGGTTGAAAGTCTTTTGCGGATATACTTCAATGGCACAGGAAATGAATTTCTTGGCGAATTAAGGTACACAAAAGGGTTACCAATGAACCAGTTGTACACAAGAACTTATTTAAGGGATGACAATGGCAATATCATCGTGACTGATGAAGGTCGATTACGCGCTACTTCTGGAGGGCCAGTAGGGAATGGGTTTCATCCTGTAGGCAGCTCAATCCCCAAACACACAGGTGGTTGGGTAAATACCTTTACCTACAAAAATTTAAGTTTGGGTGTCCATATCGATTATAAATTTGGGGGTACTGTTCTATCCTCCACTCATTTGAATTTATTGAGACAAGGACATTCCAAATTATCATTAGAAGGACGCAGAGAAGGTGAGAACGGATTGGTTTTTCCTGGTGTTTATGAAAGTGGTGAACCAAACACAACTGCCGTTACCAACTTACAGGCATTTTATGCAGATTACAGGAATCTTCAAATTGGAGACCCGTTTGTATTCAAATCAGATTTTGTCAAGTTAAGAAATATTTCCTTATCGTATAATTTAACGAATACAATGCAAAGTTTGCCTTTCATGAAATTTGTCAAAGGCCTTACTCTGACTGCCTCTTGCCGTAATGTAGCTATTCTTTACAAAGATTTACCCGGACTGGATCCTGAAGCAATGCAATCTTCCGGAGATGACAGGGCAGGCTATGAAAATTCTGCTTTGCCTACCACAAGAAATTATAATGTCAGCTTAAATGTAAAATTCTAAAATTCATGTCATCTCATGAAATAGAATAAATAATAAAGTTTTATACAAAATTTTTATGAAAATATGAAAACTATCAAATATTATATACTTCTGAGTTTAACAATCCTTTTCTCAGCAGGCTGTGACAAAGATTTTGAATCTATTAACACAAATCCTTATGCAGTAAATCAAATTGATCCGGCCCTTATTTTTGCCGGTGCTCAACGTACCCACCTTGGTAACTGGGAAATTGAACATACCATCGTTCAGCATTTTGTAAACCCATATAATCAGGGTGCTACACTAGGTCATAATTTTAATGCAGATATTGATGCTTTCAACAATCCAAAATGGGATGAATCTTATGTTGGGCCAGCAAGAAACATGAAACAGGCAATGTTCTTGTTGGGTGATGATACTGATCGTGTAAATTTAATGAGCATGCTTCGTATTTGGAGGGCGCAAGTCTTTATGGGATTAGTTGATAATTATGGCGATGTTCCCTATTTTGAGGCAGGAAGAGCTGTTAGTGACCGTATTTATTATCCAAAATATGATGATGATGCTATTATTTATGATGATTTATACAAGGAAATTAAGGAAGCATTGGCTGCATTTAACCCAAATGGCGATCATGTTACGGCAGATCTTTTTTATGGTGTGAACAGTGAAAACCCAGCTGGTTCAGCTGCTGCTCAGGTAGAAAAATGGAAAAAATTAGGAAACTCACTGTTGTTAAGGTTAGGAATGCGTTATTCCAAAATCAATCCACAAAAAGCACAGGATATCGTAGCAGAAGCCTTTGCTGGGGGAGTAATGGAATCAAATAATGATAATGCTTATGTAAAATACGATGGAACATTGTATGTTCATGACCAAAATAACAATTTGCGCAACTTTTCCCATTTTTTCTATGCTGCAGAACCTTTTGTAGATCAACTTAAATCTACCAATGACCCACGAGCAAAATTTATTTTGGCCACTTTTGATGATCCTGCATCTGTTGCAAACGATTCTAATCCGGATACCGTATTAACTAACCAATTTGGTGTACCCATTGGTGTATTGAGCACAGAAATTACTGATCCTTCAAGTCCTTATAGAGGTTCAAGAAAAGGCGGGCTAAATTATTCCCAGATGAATGTATTGATCATTGCATCCCCGTCAGCTCCTGATTTTTGGGTTACATATGCACAAACTTCCTTGCTTCTTGCTGAAGCAGCTCATAGGGGATGGATTGAAGGAACAGCTCAGACTTATTATGAAAATGCCATCAAAGCTGATATGGAAGTATATTCTCTTTATCCAAATTCCACTCCAATATCTGACGAAGAAGTTAATGCATATCTGTCCAATCCTGATGTTGATTTTACCCAAGCTAGCAGTGATGAAGATGTTTTGAATCTGATCAACACACAATATTGGATTGTGAACCTTAGAAATGGCACGGAAGCATTTGCAAATTTCAGGCGAAGTGGCTACCCGGATTTGAGCCCTAACACCTATAACAACAATCTGCAAGGTGGATTTGTGAGAAGATTGTCTTATCCAGATTATGAAGCTTCTTCAAATGAAGAAAATTATCATGCAGCTGTGGCGGCAATTGGAGGAGACAACCTTACCACCAGGGTATTTTGGGATGTCGAATAACAATCCATAATAATGAGCAAACTCAACCATGAGTTGGGTTTGCTTACCTCCTAGGCATCTCATTATTTAATAGATTATAAACACATTAATATGAAAAATAAACTGCTTTTTTTAGGAATTTTCTTTTTCCTGGTACATCCTTCGTGCAACACACCTTCTATTGAGGAACCAGACCTGGAACCTATCACCCTTAAATCAAAGAAGGTTAATGCATCCAACTTTTTTGACCCAACCGGTTTAATTGCACCTTTTGCCCGATTTCAAAAATTGGGTGATGGTTTTGGTTTTACAGAAGGCCCATCAGTTGACAGGTTTGGAAATGTATTTTTTACCGATCAACCCAATGATGTAATTTACAAATGGGCAGCTAATTCCGGGCAGATCTCTACTTTTTTGAGCCCTTCTGGCCGATCCAATGGAACATATTTCGACAGGTGGGGAAACCTCATCGCTTGTGCGGATATGCACGGGGAACTCTGGAAAATAAATAAATATGGCCACCATACGGTAATTGTGGACAACCACAATGGTAAAAAGCTAAATGGTCCCAATGATATTTGGATCAATCCCAAAAACGGGGGCATCTACATCACTGATCCAATATTCCCAAGAAGTTATTGGAATCCTGATGATCCCCGCCAACAAGATTGGGAACCCACACATTCTGAACAAGCTGAAGTAGGTAAAGGTGGATATGTTTATTATTTGCGGCCTCATGGAAATCAACTCATCAAGGTAGTAACTGATGAAATGGGGTGGGATGCCGACTCCTGGCCAAACGGCCTGGTTGGGACTCCTGATGGAAAAAAATTATATGTAAACAGATGGTATTATGATCCGATGGATGATAAAGCGGGGACTTATGTGTTTGACATTAATCCTGACGGAACACTTTCCAATATGAAAAAATTTACCCAAATGGGAGGTGACGGTATGACTATAGACGAACGGGGAAATGTATATATAGCCAATGGTCTTGGAGTTACCGCATTTAATTCCAAAGGAGAGAAAATTCTCAATATTCCACCACCCGAAGGCTGGAACAATATTTCAAATGTGGTTTTTGCCGGTCAAAATAGTAAACTCCTATTTATGACTGTCTCTTTGGGGCAAACTGCCTCTGTATATGGTCTGAGGATGAAAGTTAAGGGAGTGGTCAAATAGGAGTTATTCCCTTGAGCAATTAAATTTTGTTAAGTGTGTTTACCGGGCTACCCCTCAGTACGTCACAATTCTTGTGAAGTACTGGGATAAGCCTGGACTTTCATAGCAATAATTTGCAATAATTAATAAAGTATAAAAATTTGATTACAAAAGTATTACTTCTATCCGCAGGGTTATTTCTGGCAGGTTTTATTTACGTATCATTTCAAGGAGCTCATGAGTATGCAGGTTGGTTACTGATGGCTTTTTTTATGTTAGTAGCAATAGGAATACGGCGTTTCCAATTGCTAAAAGGGTATTCCTTTACCATCATGATTTTTGCTGCAGTGAGTTTGGCAATGTATTATCCTCAATATTTCATAACTGTCGGTGAATTCAGGCTTTCCCAATTAATTACACCGCTTATGCAGATCATCATGTTTGGAATGGGCACAAGTTTGAGCCTTAAGGATTTTTCTGGAGTAATAAAAATGCCTAAAGGGGTGATGGTAGGGTTGATATGCCAGTTTTCAATCATGCCGTTGATAGCGTTTTCTATCACCAAACTTTTCAATTTTCCTAATGAGATCGCTGCTGGTATTATACTCATAGGTAGCTGCCCCAGTGGGTTAGCATCTAATGTGATGGCTTATCTCGCTAAGGCCAATCTGGCATTATCAGTTTCTCTTACCGCTGTAGCCACTTTCTTAGCCCCATTTTTTACACCATTATTTATGCAATTTCTGGCCGGACAATATGTTGCCATTGATTTCTGGTCAATGGTCTGGGACATCACCCGGATCGTGATCATCCCTGTTTCTGCAGGTTTGGTATTTAATCACTTTTTACATAACAAATTTAAATTTTTGGACAATATCATGCCCGTTATTTCAATGGCCGGAATAGTATTGATTATAGTGGTAATTACCGCTGCAGGACGTGACAATCTACTTGTAGTCGGACCTTTATTGTTGCTGGCTGTATTGATGCACAACATGAGTGGATATTTTCTTGGATACTGGTCAGGTAAATTATTTCGGTTGAATGAAACAGATTGTCGTACGATTGCACTAGAAGTAGGATTACAAAATGCAGGCCTTGGATCGGCTTTGGCATTGGCTATGGGAAAACTTGCTACTGTGGGGTTGGCTGCTGCAATTTTTGCACCAATGATGAACATAACAGGTTCTTCGCTGGCTTTGTGGTGGCGCGGACGTCCATTAAATAAACACACACAGAAAAAGAAAGAAGTTGTTAATCAAAATGCATAATAAAAGAATGATAACACAAAGAATATCTACATTTCGCTTTTTAATACTAATGTGTATTGGCTTGTTTTGCTACCTCGATTTGAGTGCCCAACAAATATCAAAAGAAGAGCTCATCTTCTTAACGCCTGAATGGAAAGGCGAACGATATCCGGATGGACGCCCTAAAGTACCCGACGAAATTCTGGACAGGATGAAGTTGGTAACCCTCGAAGAGGCTTGGGCATTGCTACGGAACGAGAATTACAACCACCAATTTGATGACGGTTGGATGGTAATTAATCCTGATAGTGTACTTGTAGGAAGGGCTGTGACTGCCACTTTTATGCCAGGCCGACCCGACATCCACAGAGTTATTGACGATCGTGGACATAACCGAGACAAGCGGGTTAAATCTCAAAATTCGTGGACCATAGACATGCTTGGGCGTCGTGATGTGTATGTGGTAGATCAGTTTGGTGCCCATGAAGATGGCCCCACTGTGGGTGACAATCTTGCTAACTCTATTTTCACAAAGACAGGAAATGGAATTGTGTATAATGGTGCCATCCGGGATATCAATGGGTTGAAAGAGATTGGGTCATTCACATCATTTTTTCGCAGCTATCATCCTTCCCATCACCTCAATGATCCTGCCGGGCGTTTAAACACAACTCTTGTTGGCATAAATACCCCGACTAGGATTGGCAAAGCCACAGTAATGCCTGGGGATGTAGTATTGGGCAGAGATGGAGGGGTTATTTTCATTCCCCCTCATTTAGCAGAAAGAGTAGTAAAGACATCCGAAGTAGTGCGGTTACGCGATATGTTTGGCCATCAGCGACTTCGTGAACAAAAATATACACCAGGAGAAATTGATTCCCGTTGGTCAGAAGAAATTGAAAAGGACTTCTCCCAATGGCTAGAAGCTAATCAAGAAAAACTTCCTGTACCTAAAGAACAAATTCAAGAACTCCTGAAACAACGAACCTGGTAAAAATTAAACCTAAAGATATGGAAATGGAAATACCAACATCTGAAAAATCGAGACGTTCATTTTTCAAAAAAGCATTAATAGCCGGAGCCGCTTTTGCACCACTGTCTGACTTATTTGGTCAAGGGCTTAAACAAGCTGCAGAACGCACACCCATGAGTTCAAATCCGGCAGATTTAAAAATCACAGCAGTAAAATGTGCTTTTATCAGATTTGGTCATGGCCTATTTGTCAAGATTCATACCAATCAGGATATCTATGGATGTGGTGAAGGTGTAGATGCAGTTGTAGGTACTTACCATTTTGTAAAAATGCTGGAATTCCGACTGAAAGGAAAAAATCCATTAAATGTGCACCAGCTTTTCGAAGAACTCCGCAAAGGGGGGATCTTTGAAGGTGCGCAGTCCGGTATGTATATAGCGGTACTTTCGGCTATTGAAACTGCTTTATGGGACATTATGGGGAAAGCATTAGGCGTGCCTGTATATCAATTATTGGGAGGTAAATTTCGGGATAAAATCCGGGTGTACTGTGATACTGCATTGTATCAACAGCGACAACCTACTCCATCAGATTTTGCAAAAAATGCCCTGGAAGCAAAAAACATGGGCTTCACAGCAATTAAATTTGATCTGGATCAAGCTAATGACCCCAAAAAATATGATCGGTATAACTGGACAGCAAGCCCTGGTGAGATCCAACGAATGGTAGATCAGGCAACTGCTGCTCGTGAAGCCGTTGGGCCTGATATTGATATATGCTTCGATATGCACGGACGATATGATTTGGTGACAGGTAAACAGGTAGCCAAACGACTTGAACCCCTCAATTTGATGTGGTTGGAAGAGCCAATTCCTGCTGAAAATGCAGAGGCCTATAAACTCATTTCAGACTTTACAACTACTCCCATATGCGCTGGTGAAAATCTTTATCTGGCTTATGGCTTCCGACGTTTACTGGAGATTGGTGCTGTGGATATTATTATGCCCGATCTCCAAAAAGCTGGGGGTCTAGGCGAAGGACAACGTATTGCCAATCTCTCAAATTTATATTTTGTACCCTTCGCTCCCCATATGGTAGCTTCTTTTTTGGGAGCAATGGCTTCTTGTCACGTATGTGCTTCCGTTCCGAATTTTATGGTGCTGGAATGGCAAACGTATTATCATACCAATCCTATGTTCAAAGAAATAGTGACTTTCGATGGTCCGATGATTGAAAAGGGTTTTATACCTCTTTCTGAAAAACCAGGAATTGGAGTTGATATCAATGAAGAAGGAATGAAAAAATATGCCACAGAAGGTTATCCATTTTTCGAGTAAGGATTTTTCCTGTCCTCATTGGTTTGTGAAGCGGAATACCCCTGTAGGTTTGTGGCACAAATTAACGGGGAGATTACAGTTATTCGCTAACAGGCTTTGGCTGGTGTTTTACAATATGGAACCGAAGAATTTAATCTTATTGAGTATGTACCCTCATGAAGGTTTTCTACTTCTATTACAAATTCAAATTTTATTCTTGAGTTTTACCGCTGTTTGATCGGAAGATTTATCATTCCCAATATTTCCCAAATGCGTATGGTGAAAACTATCCGAATATTTTAATCCATATCCAAACATTCTGTCCATACTGGCATGGCCAAACAAGATGATGCCAGCCAAAGCCATCCCTTCCATTGAAAAATACCATCCCAGACAAAGTACGATCACAGCAATGGCTTTGTGGTGAAAAATGTTATAAGTCCATGCGCCTATTTTATTTCCGGCTAAGTATCCTGCCATTCCTACATCTGGTGCTAATATTAATACCAAATATACCCACCAGGCAAAATCGGTCAATGAAAACAAATAAATGGAAAATGCAAACATAGCTGCTTCTTCTATTTTAATAAGGTTCTTCATGATTTTTAAAGATATTTGATTCCTGCGACAATTATAGACAGAAAGAAGCAGAATGAAAAGGTGGGGAGATGGGAGTTGATGAGGTGGGGAAATAGCTC
>JAEWLI010000148.1 GCA_023393375.1 Bacteroidota bacterium | reverse complement strand
GCCTACTTCCTTGCCTATATCCCTGATACTTTTCTTAGAGGTTCTCAACAAGTTTACCGCCTCTTCCATACGTTGATATTCAATGTAGTCCTGAGGATTTATACCAGTTAGCATTTTGAAATACTGCCCCACATAATCTTCAGATACGTTTGCTACATTAGCCAACACTTTATTGCTTAGATCACCTTCCAGGTTTTCTTTAATAAACCCGAATATATCAATCAATCTAGGATCCTTGAAATAGGTTGAGTTAGTTGCCAATTGTTCTACAAACAATCTGTTTTCTAAAATAAACCTGATAACTTCAACTACCAGATATTCGGTTGTCAATTTTACCACCCGCTCTTTACCAGCTAATTCAGAAACATTTTCATGTAAAATATTTTTTACGAGTTGATTGATTTTTTCGCTGTTAACAATGAACGGTGGAATGTCCAGAGATGCAAAGAAATTTACAGAATCAAAAACTTTTGCGTCTAAATTAACATAGCTAAAACAGTCAACTTCTATGTTGTCAATGTCTTTAACATCAACACTCTGGAAGTAGTTTTCTTTCTTGCTGATAAAATCTTCATTTGACAATGCTACCGGAGTGCCTTTTCCATAGCTTAATGGAACAGTCTTCCCGCCGGGGACAAATAAAGCTTCTCCTTCTCGTACAACCTCTTTTTCACTACCAAATCTGATCTCACCTTTATGAACTACCATAATGGTGTTTTCCACATCATAATAATTTTCGATGGTTACAGGTTGTAATATTTTTATATTTTTCGCCTTGATGAATCTTACACCTAAAGATTCTATAATTTTATTGTAATCTTCCATTATATAAACCTATTTATATTTATATATAATTATCACTCAATTTAGTTGTACAAATTTTATGAAAAAAAATATTAAAACCAAGCTACTCATTAAAAAAGTACAAAATTTTTTTTTATAACCATTTGTATTAATCTTTGATGGAAAAATGGGCATAAAAAAAGCGGGCCGTAGGAGTCGGCCTGCTTCTTTATTCGCATATATTTTTGGAAAGCGATAGAATCAAGGTTAAGGGAACACCGGATTTTTTGGTGCTCATATAATTAATGCAAAATTATTCATCACTTAGTTATTAATATCGCAATATCAATTCCTGATATTACATTGATAATATTTTTATCCATATTCATATAAAAAATAAAGAAAAACCTCCTATAAATCATGTGGTACTATTCCATTGATTTAGGAACATAAAATAAAGTAGAAGAATTGGACGATTTTAATATGATATCAGCCAATTGTTTGATTTTTTCTGTCGTTACTTTTTGAATTTGTTTCTTTTCCATATTGATGATTTCAATATCCCCAAGCGCAGAGGCATATGCCAGATGAAGAGCTCTGTTCATTAATTCAACTTCTGAAAAAATCAGGGTAGATTCTGCCTGATTCTTGACTTTTTCAAGCTCTTCTTCAGAGACTGAATTTTTCCTTATGTCCTCAATAATCCCCTCAATTTCTGATTCCGCTTGTTCGATCGACACTCCTTTATTCATTTTGCCGCTGATAACCAATAAGCCCGGATCAATAGATCCCGTAATATAGGCATTTAACGAATTAAAAAGCCTTTTTTCCTTTACCAAAGTATCGTAAAGCCTCGAAGAGTGGCTTCTTCCCAGAATATCGCTCAATAAGTCGCAAGCATAATAATCTTCAGACAGTCGGGAAGGCATATGATAAGCTCTGAAAATCGCTTTTAGAGGTACTTTTGCTTCCACAATTAGCTTTCTGGCTCCAATTTGTTGCGGCTCTTTTTCTATATTGCGGATAATTTCTCTTCCGGCAGGAATTCCACCAAACCATTTTTCAGCCAATGAAAACATTTGATGGGCTACTACGTTTCCGGCTATTACCAAAATGGCATTGTTAGGTACATAATGCGTTTTAAAAAAAGTTTCTACATCATTTACATTGGCATTTTCAATATGTGCAATCTCTTTACCGATTGTGGCCCATTTGTAGGGATGGTTTTGGTAAGCCAGTGGCCTTAGTTTTAACCAGACGTCACCATACGGTTGGTTTAGGTACCTTTGTTTAAATTCTTCAATCACTACTTTTTTTTGCACTTCCAATACATCCGGATTGAACGATAATCCCATCATACGGTCGCTCTCCAACCAAAAAGCAGTTTCAATATTAATAGCAGGTAGTACCATATAGTAATTGGTGAAATCCGTACTGGTAAATGCATTGCTTTCACCACCTACTTTTTGTAATTCACCATCGAAATCAGATATGTTTTGTGAACCACCAAACATCAAATGCTCAAATAAATGAGCAAAACCGGTTTTATCCTCCGACTCATCTCTTGATCCAACTTTGTATAGTAGATTTAATACTGCAATTTCGGTTGACGGGTCTTCATGAACGATTACTTCCAACCCATTGCTCAATTTAGTTACTTTATAATCTATCATGTTTTTGCCAATATTTTGATCTTGAGTAAAATTCTTTATCCAAAACCCTAAAATAAACTATAATTTCTCAAATGTTCTTACATTCTTGCGTTATTGTAGAGAAATATAAATAATATTAAAGCTAATTTCATGATCTTGGGGGTCTGATAATTGTAAAAGCTGAAATAAATCCGGATGTTGCGAAGTATAGCCATTTTAATTTTGTTTTTAATGCACCTCATGTATTTAGGATCTGGTGATCTTATGGCACAACAAAGGAAAAGAGATCGTGAATCAAAGAAAAAGTCAAAAGAAATGCTGCAATCCAATCCAAATGTACAGAGTGGGAGTGGTCAGCCGGTAAGTGAATTTCGTAGTGCAGCATATAATCCATCTCAAAAGAAGAAAAAGCAAAAAGAGGATAAGGGTAATAAAAAAATTGTAAAACAAGCACAAAAAGCCCAAAAATCACGAGGGGAAATAGGCGCACCTACTGACAAACAAAAAAAGCAGCATTATCAATATATGTCTAAACAAGCTCAGAAGGGTGGCAATAAGGAATTTAACAAGATTGAACCCAAGGTCGGTAAGGAAAGCAGTTTTCAAGGAAATATAAAAACCAATTCCCCGGAAACCAGTAAAAAATACCTACAGAAAAAATCTACAGAAGCGCATCAAAATAGGGGCGAAATAGGTGTAAATTTAAAATTCAATAAGAAACACTTTGAGTATAACTCGAAAACTGTACATCAGGACCAAGGTGTGCAAAAACGCATTTCTCCAAATCAACAGAAAAATTATCATGAAACAGTTTCGAAATATCAGCATCAGAACCAAGGTTATATAAATGCCAAAAAAGTCAGGAACCAAAATAATGAAAACAGATATTTGTCCAATATTGCTGCCAAGTATCAGGGCACAATCAAGGCCCAGGATAAGGATCAAAAAGATGCTGGTTTTAGAAAAGATTCTCAGCAGGCTCACCAATATCAAGGTAATATAGATTCGAAAATCCATAAATATCAGAAACAACATTATGAGTACCAGTCCAAAACCATTCATCAGCATTCGGGACTTGTAAAAGCCCCTTCAGCAAAAAAGGAAACCAGGTATTATCAAAAGCAATCATCGCTGGCACATCAACATGATGGCAATATCCCATTAAAACATTTCGGTAAGAAAAAGAAGCAATACCAACAAATGTCAAAAGTTGCCCATCAATATCAAGGACACACTCCAGCATTATCAGAATCCCAAAAGGAAAGATATTTAAATAATAAATCCAATTCCGAAAATCAATATCAAGGAAATATTACCTCCTGGGTTCATCGATTTAAAGAACAGCATTACGAATACATGTCAAAAGTTGCCCATAAATATTCTGGAGATATTAAAACCAAAAGTTTTAAAGACAAAGAATCCTATTACAAGCGATTTTCTAAAAAGGCTCACCAATCTACAGGTGTTCGTGAAGTAAGTAAGTTTCGATATTTTCTGATTAAAATTTTCAAACCCAGACAGCTTAAAAACGTTAAGACACCAAGTGAGAAACCTAAATACGACACGAGGGAAAATGAAATCTGGTACAACTAACAATGATTGGAAGGTAATTGAGAACACGGGGCAGCTTGAGGAGATACAGAAAGAATCATTTCAAAAGCCGGTGGTGATATTCAAGAACAGTACACGGTGTGGGATTAGCCAAAGTACGTTTAACCATTTGAAAGAAAGCATGGCTGCCATTGAAGGCAACAATCCTGAAATTTCTTTTTATCTTTTGGATATTGTACAATTTCGGAATATCTCAAGTCATATTGCCCAAAGATTTATGGTTCAGCATGAGTCACCTCAATTACTCTTAGTTGAAAACGGCAAATGCACCTATCACAAGAACCATTGGAACATTTCCTACACTGATCTTATAAGGTATTTAAAAGAAGAAAAGACCAGCACCAATTGAAAACTTTTTGAAAACTTTCAAATAATTTTGTACGTTATGATATAAACTGTAGCATTACTCGTCCACATGAAAAAACTATTACTTTTAACTGCCCTTATTGTGCCTTTCTTAGTATCATCAGTTGGTGCTCAGGGTACTAGTGACTATGAATATGAAAGGGAATTTATTTGGGGGGCCACTAAAGCAACCAATAGTGGCTTAATTGGAGGAGTGGTTGTAAAATTTGGTGTAGTGGCAGGAGAAAAACAATTTCAAACATTTAGTCTGGAATTGGTAAACATCAAGCATCCACAGGAGAAAAGAGTAAATTCATACCATAATACAGGTACGTTTATCTGGGGTAAAACCAATTACTTATTTTCCATAAGGCCACAATATGGCCGTGAATGGGTTTTCTTCAAAAAAGCAGCTCAGCAAGGTGTACAGATTTCAGGAATAGTAGCTGGTGGGCCTTCTCTGGGTATCGAAGCCCCGTATTATATCAATTATGGGAATTTTAATAATATTCAACGGGTTCAATACGACCCTAATGTACATAGTTCAGAGCATATCCGGGGTGTGGGAAATGTGTTTCAAAGCTTGGGTAATGCCAAACTTGTTCCGGGGTTTAATGTAAAATCATCCCTTGCATTCGAATTTGGCACTTTTAAATCAAATGTAATGGGTTTAGAAACTGGATTTATGTTCGAGGGATTTTCTAGGGAAATAAACATGCTTTCCAATCACAACAATCAACAATTTTTCCCCAATGCCTTTGTTACCCTATATTATGGTACTAGAAGATGATTTTTACCTCTAATCTCTCGGAGAGATTGATTATCTTTGCAAAAATTTGTGAATATGATAGAATTACCCGTGTTAGCTGACCAGAAAGGGCATGAAAAACCAGTTGTAAGGAGAAGAAAGCCGGAATGGCTAAGGGTAAAATTGCCCATTGGTCATGAATATAAAAAAGTCCGAACCATAGTTGATCAATATAAGTTACATACGATTTGTGAAAGTGGTAATTGTCCCAACATGGGTGAATGTTGGGGTGCAGGAACAGCCACATTCATGATTTTAGGAAATGTGTGTACCAGAAGTTGTACTTTTTGTGCCGTAGCTACTGGCAGGCCTAATGAATATGATGAAGATGAACCAAGGAGAGTAGCAGAAGCAATACATCTCATGAAGGTGAAACATGCAGTAATTACATCTGTCAACCGTGATGAACTAAAAGACCGTGGTGCTTCCATATGGCGTCAAACAGTACTTGAAATAAAGAAACTAAGCCCCGAAACCACCATTGAAACTTTGATCCCAGACGTTAAAGGCTCGTGGGAATCCTTATACGAAATGATAGGAGCAGGTCAGGAAGTGGTTTCCCATAATATGGAGACTGTAAAGCGGCTTTATCGTAGAGTAAGACCACAGGCTAAATATGAACGAAGTCTGGAACAACTCAGAAAGATCAAGGAATTTGGAAAAAGAACCAAATCAGGTGTAATGTTAGGGTTGGGGGAGACTGATGATGAAGTATATGAAATAATGGATGATCTTGTGGCACAAGGTGTGGATATTCTTACTTTGGGTCAATATCTGCAGCCAACAGCGATGCATCTACAGGTAGATGAATATATACATCCTGATAAATTCGCCCATTTCAAAGAGGAAGGTCTTAAGCGAGGTTTGCGATATGTAGAATCAGGAGCTTTAGTCCGCTCGTCATATCATGCTGAAAAACATGTAAATGTTTAATGCTTTAGAAAGAATATTAACCCATTTATTTTTTTTAAATAAAAGATCTATCTTTTTTTAACAAATCTTTATCATTGTTGTTATTGGTTTTTATTCTGTTGTTTCTGAAAACACAGGATTATTATTCGTTAATATATCCATATTCAATATAATCGACTAAACCAACTAGCTGTTATGGTACTGATAAAAGATCTTTTAAAGCAAAGAGGAAACCATGTGTATACCATATCTTCCGATGCTACAGTTTTTGAGGCATTGGGAGAATTGGCAGAAAAGGATATAGGTGCATTGGTTGTAATGGATGGTGATAAACTCGTAGGCATGTTTTCAGAAAGGGATTATGCACGTAAAATTGTTTTGAAAGGGTTATCTTCGAAAATCTCAAAAGTTGGAGAACTAATGACACCCAAGGTTTTTACAATTTCTCCTGAGAAATCACTAGATGATTGCATGAAATTGATGTCAACAAAAAAAATAAGGCATGTTCCGGTGCTGGAGAGAGGTAAACTGGTAGGGTTAGTTTCTATTGGCGATATTGTAAACCGGATAATTTATCAGCAAACCATAGCCATTAAAGATTTGGAAAATTATATTATTGGTGGATATCGCAGTTGATAGCTCCAAACTTATTCCAATATTCCTGGTCTCCTTTCTTTGGTCCTCTCCAGAGATTTTTCATATCTCCAGTTGTTGATCTCCTTTTCATTTCCTGATAGTAGTACGTCTGGTACTTTAATGCCACGGAATTCTGCAGGGCGGGTATACACGGGTGGTGCTATCAGGTTGTCTTGAAAAGAATCTGTTAGAGCCGAAGTTTCATCTGATAAAACTCCCGGAATCAGTCGAATAACCGCATCCGTGACTACAGCGGCAGCTAATTCCCCACCTGATAACACATAATTTCCAATACTGATTTCTTGAGTGATATAATGCGCTCTTACTCGCTCATCTATGCCTTTATAATGACCACAAAGTAGAATGATATTGTTTTTGATTGAAAGTTGATTGGCCAAAGCTTGATCAAAAAGTTTTCCATCAGGACTCATATAAATAATCTCGTCATACTTTCTTTGGGCTTGCAAATGCTCCAATGCATTTACTATTGGTTCGATCATCATCACCATTCCTGCGCCGCCTCCATACATATAATCATCGATCTGGCGGTGTTTGTTATTGGCAAAATTACGGAGATCATGTACTGCTATTTCAACTATTTTTTTATCCTGAGCTCTTTTGAGAATTGAATCAGCAAAAGGGCTCACTAAAAGCTGAGGAAGGCAAGTAATTATATCTACACGCATAGGCAAATTTTTATAAATTGGTCCTGTTGAAGATTATTTTTTATCCCCGTTTTGTGTAAGGTAAATGTCTAACAACCCATCCGGTAGATCAACCGAAATTGACTTATTGTTTTTGTCCACCTTTCTGATGATATGATCATTTATTGGAATTAATATCTCATTTCCTTGATATGCTACACTTAACAAATCCTGGCTCACAAATGAATACACCTGTTCCACCTGGCCGATATGACCACTTGTTTTATCAAAAACGGAATATCCAACGATTTCATGATAGTAGAATTGATCTTCATTAAGAGAGGGGAGAAATTCCAATGGTAAATATAAACTGCGGGAAAGTAATTCATCTGCTTCTTCTGCTGTATTTACTCCCTCAAATTTTACCAAAGCTTTATCTGCAGAAATTTGGATACGTTCAATAAAAAATGGAACCAGCATATCATCGCCGGAAACGGCAATAAATACTGATTCCATTTTTTGATAATATCCCGGGTCGTCTACATCAAGTAAAATAAAGACTTCCCCCTTTAAGCCATGTTTTCTGATCACGTAACCCAATTGATAACATGATTCAATATCCATGACAGGTACCAGGTTTAGTTATTTACTTTCTTCAGCATCGTCCATTGCCTCAGGCTTTTCACCGCTTTCAGGTGCTAGTTCTTCGGTTGTTGGAGGAGTTGCAGGAGTTTCTTTTTTAGGTTCTTCTTGAGCCTCTACCTCTGGTTGAGCCTCTTCCTGAACCTCAGTTTGTTCTTCTAAATTTTCACCACTTTCAGGGGCGACATCCACATCTGCTGAAGTTTCTTCGCTTTCTTCTTCGGCTTGTGCAGTATTTCCTGCCAGTTCAGCCTGTCTTTTACGAATTTCCTCTGCACGTTTTTCTTTTACTTTAGCTTCAGCTTCCAAACGGGCTTTTTCTTTCGCCGACTTATTTGAAGCTAACTTTTCAAGCATTTTAGCTACTTTGCTTTCTTTTTCGGCTATCCATTTCTGCAACCGCTCATCGGCCTGCTCTTGGGTGATTGCACCCTTGTTTACACCTACCTGTAAATGTTTTCTTAATAGAACACCTCTGTCCGATAGGATATTTCGGACTGTATCAGTAGGTTGAGCACCATTCATGATCCACTTAAATGCTTTATCATCGTTTAGTTCAACGGATGATGGATTGGTGTTAGGATTGTATGTGCCTAATTTTTCAATGAAGCGCCCGTCTCTCGGTGCTCTGGCATCAGCTACGACTACATCGTAAATTGCCAGTTTCTTGCGTCCACGACGCGTTAATCTTATTTTAACTGCCATAATAGTTTATATACTTTTAATTTACCGGTGGAACCCGTCCACCTAAAGGAGTGCAAAGATAAATAATTATTGAAGATTATGTAAATTATAATACTAAATTATCAATGCACGATTTAAACAAAAGTTACTAAGTAAGTCCACCATCAATAACAAGAGTTAATATTCCTTAATTATCTTTTTTAAAAACAATTTCCACTGTAAATGGGGTTATATCTAATACCACTTCAAATTTTTAATCTGTGGTCAATAATTGCATATGCGGATATGCGATTTTAGTTAGTATTTTTAAATATATACATTTGCACCTTAACTTTTTTAGAAATTATAAATGGATAAGTATTCTTATATATCAAATGCACATGGTGCTTATATCGACGAACTATATAGGAAATATCAGGACAATCCTGAATCAGTAGATAATAGCTGGCAAAAGTTTTTCGAAGGATTTGAATTTTCTTTGACAAAATTTGGGAAAAATGGTCATGGTGATGAAAAACCACAAGTAGTTGAAGATGCCATTTCTCCAAAAGAAATTTGTGTCAGGGACCTGATTCATGCACATAGAACCAGGGGGCATTTACGGGCAAAAACCAATCCGGTAAGGCCCCGAAGGGATCGAAAAGCACTTCTTGATCTGTCTGATTTTGATTTAACTGATGAAGATCTGAATACTGAATTCAGTATTGGAAACGTAATCGGTATAGGAAGAGCTACATTGCGTGATATAAACGCAGCCTTGAAAAAGATTTATGAAGGCCCTGTTGGATTTGAATATATGTATATTAGGGAACCTGAAGCTTTGGCATGGCTTAAGAGGAAAATAGAAACCGATTTTCTCAATTATAATCCAGGGATTGAACAAAAGAAACGAATTCTTTATAAACTAAATGAAGCTGTAGTATTTGAGAATTTTTTGCACACCAAGTATATTGGACAGAAAAGATTTTCATTAGAAGGTGGAGAAACATTAATCCCTGCGTTGGATGCCCTGATTAATAAAGGTGCAGAATTGGGCATTTCTGAGTTTAAAATTGGAATGGCTCACAGGGGAAGATTAAATGTGCTTGCGAATGTGATGGGGAAAACCTATGAGCAGATCTTCAATGAATTTGAAGGTAATCTTCCGGCCGATATGACCATGGGAGATGGAGACGTAAAATATCACTTGGGTTTCAAAAGTACTATTAAAACGCCAGGAGATAAAGAAGTAAGGGTAAATCTGATGCCAAATCCATCCCACCTTGAAGCAGTAAATCCATTGGTAATAGGTACTGTTCGGGCAAAGGCAGATTGGTTGTATAAAAATGATTATACCAAGATCCTTCCAATCCTTATTCATGGCGATGCTGCCATTGCTGGGCAAGGAATTACCTATGAAGTGGTGCAAATGTCTCATTTAAAAGGTTACCGTACAGGCGGCACTATTCATATAGTAATCAATAATCAATTGGGTTTTACTACTAACTTTGATGATGCCAGGTCGAGTATATATTGTACGGATGTTGCTGAAATTGTAGATGCACCAGTATTACATGTCAATGGTGATGATCCTGAGGCAATGATATTTTGTATAAATCTGGCTATTGAATTCCGGCAGACTTTTCAGCGGGACATTTTCATTGATATGCTTTGTTACAGAAGACATGGACATAATGAAAATGATGAACCTAAGTTTACGCAGCCTTCCTTATATAATATCATTTCCAAGCACCCAAACCCCAGAGAGGTATATAATAAAAAGCTTATCGATAGGGGGGATGTAGATGCTAAACTGGCTGAACAAATGGATCAGGAATTCAGAAGCATGCTCCAGGACCGACTACTTATGGTTAAGCAAAAAGAAACTCCGTATTATTTGCAGCCATTGGAAAAGGAGTGGAAACAATTGCGGTCATCTCAACCTGAGGATTTTGACCGTTCTCCTGATACCGGAATTTCAGAACAGGTAATTACCAAGGTAGGGAAAGCATTGACGAAAGTCCCTACTGGATTTAAACCCCTGAGACAGGTAGATAAACTATTGAAAGAACGTAAGAAAATGTTTTTTCAAGATAAATCCCTCAATTGGGCATCAGCTGAACTATTGGCCTACGGCTCAATTTTATTGGACAATAAAATTGTTCGTGTATCTGGACAGGATTCTGTTAGAGGAACTTTCTCCCATCGGCATGCAGTGTTGTTTGATGCTGAGACTGATGAAGCGTACTCCAACTTGGATCATATTGACAAAAATCAGCAACCTATGAGAATTTTCAATTCCCTGCTAAGTGAATTTGGGGTATTGGGATTTGAACTGGGTTATGCGCTTGCCAATCCTCATGCACTAGTGATTTGGGAAGCTCAGTTTGGCGATTTTGCCAATGGTGCTCAAGTAGTGATTGATCAGTTTATATCATGTTCTGAAACCAAGTGGCAACGAATGAACGGCCTGGTTATGTTGTTGCCCCATGGTTATGAAGGACAAGGGCCGGAACATTCCAGTGCGAGAATTGAACGCTTTCTTCAATTATCAGCCGATTATAATTGGGTCGTGGCAAATATCACCACGCCTGCTAATTTTTTCCATGCTTTAAGAAGGCAATTGTCATGGCCATTCCGGAAACCTTTGGTGATTATGTCACCTAAATCCTTATTGAGGCATCCCAAAGTGGTTTCTCCAATTGATGATTTCAAAACCGGTCGATTCCAGGAGATCATAGACGATACACAAACTGATCCGGAAAAGGTAAAAAAACTATTGTTATGCACTGGCAAGATATATTATGAATTGCTTGAAGAACGGGATAAACAAAACCGTGATGATGTGGCCATTGTACGATACGAACAATTACATCCATTACCTAAAAAACAGGAAGAAGCAATTCTGAAAAAATATAATAAAGCCAAAGTGCTGTGGATACAGGAAGAACCATCCAATATGGGTTGTTGGAGTTATATGTTGAGGATGCACCCAAAACTTGATATAGAATTAATATCCCGTAGACCAAGTGCATCACCTGCAATTGGATACGCAAAATTGCATGCTAAAGAGCAAGAAGATATAATTAACAGAGCTTTTTCCTAAATTAATTGTAACGCTATATAGTTTAAGATGAATATTGAAGTAAGAGTGCCAACAGTAGGAGAATCGGTTACCGAAGTAACTATTGCCCAGTGGTTAAAAAAAGACGGTGAACAAGTAGAAATGGATGAGGTATTGTGTGAACTTGAATCAGATAAAGCGACATTTGAATTAATTGCTGAACAAGCAGGTGTACTCCATATCAAGGCTCAAGAAGGCCAAACACTTGAAATTGGTGGGGTTGTAGCTGAAATCGAATCAACTACCAATGGCAAACCAACCGCAAGAAAAGAACAAATATCCGAAGAGGATGCAGATCCGGTTGTACAACCACATGCGATGAAAAAAACGGGTAATATCATAGAAATGAAAGTACCTACTGTAGGTGAATCGATTACAGAGGTAACCATTGGGGAATGGATAAAAAAAGATGGGGATTTTGTGATTCAGGACGAGGTGTTGGCTGAAATTGAATCTGATAAAGCTACGTTTGAACTAACCGCAGAGGTGCAAGGGGTTCTTTCTATAGTAGCTAAACAAGGTGAAACTTTACCTGTTGGTGCACTGATATGTAAAATTGAAGTAGCCGAAGACGAAGGAATGACCAATAAAAATAAAGCTTCAGGAAATCAGGTGGGATCAGGAAATGACAAAGAAGTTTCTGCATCAGTTGCAGGTCACCCTTCGCCTGCGGCAGCAAAAATTCTTGCAGAAAAAGGAATAGAAGTCTCAAAAGTAAAAGGAACTGGCGTAGACGGGAGAATTACCAAAGAGGATGCATTGAAAGCAAAAAGCGCAGATGCTAAGGTGAAAGAAACCGGGAAACCACACGAAACATTAACTAAAGCATCTCAGGAACGTCAACAAAAGCGGGAGAAATTGACAACCCTGCGTAAAACTATTGCCAGAAGGTTGGTTTCGGTAAAAAATGAAACGGCTATGCTCACTACGTTCAATGAAGTGGACATGAAACCTGTGATGGATCTGCGATCCCAATATAAAGAAAAGTTTAAAGAAAAGTATGAGGTGAATCTCGGGTTCATGTCTTTTTTCGTTAAGGCAAGTTGTCAAGCCTTGATGGAATGGCCAGCCGTAAATGCCATGATTGATGAGGATCACATCGTTTACAATAATTATTGTGATATTTCAGTAGCTGTTTCTACCCCTAAAGGGCTGGTAGTTCCTGTAATCAGAAATGCCGAACATTTATCATTTCACGAAATAGAAAAGGAAATAAACCGGTTGGCTTTACGGGCAAGAGAAGGAAAGATTAGTATTGATGAAATGACCGGTGGCACATTTACGATCACAAATGGGGGAGTATTTGGTTCAATGTTATCAACTCCCATTATAAATGCACCTCAATCAGCCATTTTGGGAATGCATAACATTGTAGAACGACCTGTTGTTAAAAGTGGTGAGATTGTAATACGTCCAATCATGTATTTAGCTATTTCCTACGATCACAGAATCATAGATGGACGGGAAGCGGTAAGTTTTTTGGTCAGAATCAAAGAACTTCTCGAAGATCCATCGAGATTATTACTCGGCATATAAAATTTAAGTAATTAAATGAGATTTTTTAATCCCGGTTTTATCTCATCGGGGATATTGACCTTAATAAATAAAAAATAAAATGACGGAATATGATGTTACAGTAATCGGCTCCGGTCCCGGTGGTTATGTTGCTGCCATTCGATGCGCTCAATTGGGCATGAAAACAGCTGTTGTTGAAAAATATGAATCGTTGGGTGGAACTTGTCTGAATGTAGGATGTATACCCTCTAAAGCATTACTGGATTCTAGCGAACAATATCATGATGCGGTCCATAAATTTAAACATCACGGCATTGAGGTGAGTGGATTAAAAGTGAATTTTAAACAAATGATCGCCCGCAAAAATGATGTGGTTGTGCAAAACACCAGTGGTATCGCTTATTTGATGAAGAAAAACAAAATTGATGTTTTTCATGGGATGGGATCTTTTGTTGATAAAAACAATTTGGAGATTACTAATGCCAAAGGGGAAACGTCAAAAATATATTCCAAAAAATTTATCATCGCCACAGGTTCCAAACCAGCCCTTTTGCCATTTGCCAAATTAGATAAAAAGCGGATCATCACCAGCACGGAAGCACTTGCTCTAAAAGAAGTACCCAATCACCTCATCCTGATTGGTGGAGGTATTATTGGCATGGAATTAGGGTCTGTATATGCACGATTAGGCTCAAAAATTACAGTAATTGAAATGCTCGACAATATCATTCCCACCATGGATAACACCTTGGGAAAGGAATTGCAAAAGGTTTTAAAAAAACTGGATTTTGAATTCAGATTGGGTCATAAAGTGACATCAATAGAAAATAAAGGCAAACAAGTTTTGGTGGTTGCTGAAGACAAAAAAGGTAACAAAGAAAAAATTTCGGGTGATTATTGTTTGATTTCAATTGGCCGGAAACCTTATACTGAAGGTCTTGGATTAGATAAAATCGGTATTGTGCCAGATAAACAAGGCAGAATAGAGGTAAATGAAGACCTTCAGACAAAATTAGATCATATTTATGCCATTGGCGATGTGATTAAAGGTCCTATGCTCGCACATAAAGCAGAAGAGGAAGGAATTGCAGTGGCTGAAAGAATGGCTGGTCAAAAACCACACATCAATTATTTGCTGATCCCATCGGTAGTTTATACTTGGCCGGAAGTAGCAAGTGTGGGATATACTGAAGAACAACTAAAGGAAAAAGGTATTAAATATTCTTCTGGAAGTTTTCCATTTAAAGCATCGGGTCGCTCCCGGGCTAGTATGGATACCGATGGACTTGTCAAGGTTTTGACTCATGTGGAAACAGATGAGATACTAGGTGTTCATATGATCGGACCCCGTGCAGCAGATATGATAGCTGAAGCTGTAGTTGCTATGGAATATCGGGCATCTGCCGAAGATATTGCCCGGATGTCACATGCCCATCCAACCTATACCGAGGCCTTTAAAGAAGCTTGTTTGGCAGCCACAGGTAACCGGGCTATTCACATTTAGCATTATTTGGTCATCATATGAATATAAAACAGCATTGGGAAAATATTTACCAGAATAAAGCTGATTCAGAAGTAAGTTGGTATCAGGAGATACCCCACACTTCATTGAAACTATTATCTCAGTTAGATCTGCCTTTATATGAACCTATTATTGATGTAGGAGGGGGGAATTCGAACTTAGCCCGGGAATTATATGCTAAAGGTTATAGGGATATAACCGTATTGGATATATCGCAGGCTGTGATAAATAGGAAAAAAGAAGAATTAGGTGAAATTGCAGATCATATTCAATGGTCTGTAGGGGATGTATTGGATCTTCATCAATCAAAAACCTATAGGATTTGGCATGACCGAGCTGTTTTTCATTTTTTTACGGATTTGGTAGATATTCAACAATATATATCGATAGTTGATAACCATGTTGCCCAAAATGGATATGTGATACTTTCCACTTTTTCCAAAAACGGGCCTGAAAAATGTAGTGGTTTGACCGTAAGTCGCTATTCAATAGACGAACTCAATGGCTTATTTTCCGATAGATTTCACTTGATCAAAGGATTTGAAGATGTACACACAACCCCCTTTGGTACAGATCAAAAATTTGCCCATGTGGTACTGAAGAAAATCGGTTTATAGGATAATTTCAGATCTATCCTTTTAGTTTAGCCATAAATCTTTCATTGTCAATAATAAAACGGGTGTGCTCGCCATTGCCTATCTCACCTACCTCATCCCAGGCCCTAACCTTAAAAACCAATTTTCTTCCTTCAATACTCATTAATTCCGACTCACACCATATTTTCATACCCATCGGAGTGGCTTTTATGTGGTTGACATTTATTGCACTTCCTACTGTGCCAAATCCTTCTGGTAGGAAAAAAAGAACACTTTCGAGACATGTTTTCTCCATCAAGGCCACCATGGCTGGAGTGGCAAACACATCCACTAATCCGGAACCATATTTATTGGCGGAATGATCGTAATTGACTGTGATTTCCTGTGATCCTTTAGCTCCTGTTTTTAAACTAATGTCCATAATTAACTTTTCTATATTTTTTATAAATTGAAAATAAATACCATCAATGATACACGTTTATTTAATGGTATCAATGTGGCAAATTCTTTCTCAGCATGCCATATGCCCAGGCACCAAAAACAGCACTTAATAAAACGGCACCGATTGCTAAAAACCCACTTCCCAGTAAGGCATACAATGGTCCTGGACAAGCACCGGTTAATGCCCAACCTAAACCGAAAATAATGCCGCCAATCAGATTTCCCTTATGCATTTTTTTTGGCTTCAGTTCAATAGGTTCCCCTTTTACTGTCTTTATCCGATATCTCTTAATGATTTGTAAAGATATTATTCCAGTGAGGATAGCCAATCCAATAATACCAAACATATGGATGGATTGAAACCGGAACATTTCCTGTATGCGGAACCAGGATACTACTTCTGATTTAATCAAGATGATACCAAACAAGATACCGATAAGAATAAATTTAATGTATTTCATTTTTTTCTCTTCATTAAAAGATAAAAGGCATAATCAGATGTGTCATCAACAGGCCACCTATAAAAAACCCGATAACAGCAATCAGAGAAGGCAATTGCAAATCAGATAATCCCATTATGGCATGCCCTGAAGTACACCCACCGGCATAACGTGAACCAAAACCCACTAAAAATCCTCCTACAATCATGACCACTAATCCTTGCCATGAAAATAACTGTCCAAAGTTGAATATGCTTAGCGGTAAAAGTCCCTGAACATCTGTAATGCCTAATTCAGCTAAATCTGACACTGTTTTTTCTGAAATCAGCACCCGGCTTTCATCTATCAAATATGCCCCAATCATTCCTCCAATGAATATTCCAGCCACAAAAAATAAATTCCATAAATGGGATTTCCAGTCATATTTAAAATATTCGGAAGTGGACGGAACACAAGCTGCGCAAATATGCCTGAGAGACGAAGAAATGCCGAATCGTTTGTTGGTCAATAACAATAAAAGCGGCACCATCAATCCAATGAGTGGACCGGAGACATACCAAGGCCATGGTTTTTGTAATAATTCTAGCATCTGTTAATGGTTTTAAAGTATATATAACAGCAATGTTATTTACACCGCTGTATAAAAAATGGTTTTTCTTAAAAGAAAATTTTTAGTTACTCTTATTTAATATTTATCTTTCCTCCTAACAAATAAAAATTTCACATAGTTTTCAAGATATTTGACCATCAAATCAAATTTAGCAATAAAAGTGAAGAAACATAAAGAGAAATTAATTTTGGACCTGTTCGAACAGTGGTCGGGTAGCCAGGCTGATGATATTATTGCGATGCCACAATCGGGTTCTTACAGGGAATATTATAGAATATTTGGTTCGAACAAAACTGCTGTGGGGGTATATAATGCAGATAAAAAGGAGAATAACGCATTTATCAGTTTCTCTAAACACTTTATTCAAAAAGGATTAAATGTGCCCGCCATTTATGCTGAAAATTCCGATCAGGATATTTATTTACAGGAAGACCTTGGAGACATCACACTTTTTTCATTTTTATCTGCTGTGAGAGAAGGAAAAGACTTTCCCCCGGAATTGTTGGCCTTATACAAACAAGTAGTTCAGGATCTGCCAGTATTTCAGGTGGAAGGAGGTAATGAGCTTGATTATTCGGTTTGTTATCCTCGCGACAGTTTCGACAAACAATCGATGATGTGGGATTTAAATTATTTTAAATACTATTTTTTGAAACTGGCTAAAATACCATTTGATGAACAAGCACTTGAAGAAGATTTTCAGCGGTTTTCCGACTATTTGTTAATGGCAGACAGGAATTATTTCCTATATCGCGATTTCCAATCCAGGAATATTATGGTGAAAGAGAGGAAACCTTACTACATCGATTATCAGGGTGGACGTAGAGGGGCATTGCAATATGATCTCGCCTCTTTGCTGTATGACTCAAAATGCGATATCCCCTTGAATGTTCAGGAAATACTACTGCAGGAATATATGAAATCTTTGAAAAATCATCTTACGTTTGATGAGGAGGAATTCCTTCAGTATTATCAGGGATATTCCCTGATTAGAATTATGCAAGCGATGGGAGCATATGGTTTTAGGGGGTTTTATGAAAAAAAGGCTCACTTCCTACAAAGTATTCCGTATGCGCTTAAGAATTTAAGAATGATCCTGGATGATTTGGCTCTCCCTGTAAAGCTTCCTGAATTGGTCACAGCTTTGAACAGGCTTGTTGACGCACCACAATTACTAAAATTCAAAGACCAGAAAAAGCTGAAGAGTTACCTGAAGGTTACCATTAATAGTTTTTCATATAAAACAGGTTTACCAACAGATTCTTCAGGCCATGGTGGTGGATATGTATTCGATTGTCGGGCTATTCACAACCCCGGGAGATATGAAGAATACAAATCATTTACAGGTAGGGACAAAGAGGTGATAGAATTTCTGAAAAACGAGGGTGATATGGATCATTTTCTTGACAACGTATATTCCTTGGTCGATCAATCTGTTGATAAATATTTGGAGCGAAATTTCAGCAACCTGATGGTAAGTTTTGGGTGTACCGGCGGACAACATCGGTCGGTATATTGTGCTGAAAGACTCGCTGAAAGACTTCGTGAAAAGTATGATGTTGAAATAGAAATAAATCATATAGAACTCACTCGTAAAAAATTTCCCTTGGTATGAAAGCAATGATTTTTGCTGCAGGATTAGGAACACGTTTACGGCCACTTACACTTGACAAGCCTAAAGCACTGGTGGAAGTAAATGGAATGACGATGTTGGAAATTGCCATTCTTAAATTAAAGCATGCTGGTGTAGAGGACATCGTGATAAACCTCCATCATTTTAGTGAAAAAATTAAAACATTTATAAAAAATCGGCCTGATTTTGACGTCAACATCCGGTTTTCAGATGAAACTGATATGTTGTTGGACACCGGTGGCG
This sequence comes from Bacteroidota bacterium, assembly GCA_023393375.1. Taxonomy (GTDB): domain Bacteria; phylum Bacteroidota; class Bacteroidia; order Cytophagales; family Cyclobacteriaceae; genus JAEWLI01. Next base: position 21,732 of record JAEWLI010000148.1, on the reverse strand, counting down.
GTTTAAAAAAAGCAGCCTCCTGGTTGATTGGAGATACGCCTTTTTTTGTTTATAATGTAGATATTTTCACTGACTTGGATCTTAGAGAAATGCTACAATATCATTCACAAAAACGGTCTCTGGCTACCCTTGCCATTAAGCAAAGGCCAGGGAGCAGGTTTTTTCTTTTTGACCATAATTTAAGATTAGGTGGATGGAAAAATTTTAGTACAGGTGAGGAGAAACTGGCGGTAGATTTATCGGAAGGGCTTTCCCCTTTTGCTTTTAGTGGTGTTCATTTGATAGAGCCTGACATCTTTCAACTGATTTCGGAAGAAGGTGTCTTTTCTATTGTAGATGTATATTTGCGGATGGCCCGTGAGCATATTATCCGGGGATACCTTCATCAAGAGGATCTTTGGATTGATCTGGGTAAACCGGAAAAAATCACTGAAGGTGAAGATCTTATCGGCAAGTTTGGTTTGGAACGATTTATCGGAAAAAGTTGATGATCATTTTACCCATGGGAATTTTCGGATAGAAGGAGCTATTAGAATCATATTTCATTGTGTATCGTTTTTGTATTATATCATATATTTTGACCCTTTAAAGTTATAATTATGAAATACTTAAGAACTTTGATTTTTTTTGCCGGTGTGCTTATTTATGTTTCATCCATAGCCCAAACAAAAGAATCTTTCCTTATTAAAGTGGATTCAATCGAAATTGATATCTATAATAATGTGGAATTTGATAATCCCAATCAACTCGGAATTCAGGCTCCCCCCTTAAAAATTGATTTGAATAATCTGCCAGAACCCACTTTGATTCTGATAAATGGAAAAGAAACCCAATATAAAAAGTTTTCTGAAGTTTCACCAACAATAGATGAAATTGAAACTCTTGAAATCATAAAAAATTCATCCGACTTGCAAAAACGGGGATTTAATAATTATAAATCAGCAGTAATGATCACCACTAAAATAGAATAAGTCTTAAAGATGTTTGTAGTAAGTATGTTATTTGAGTAGACCAGATTGCCAGATTTGTAAGTGCTTTTCTCTTAATTCTTCCATATTTACCATGTTTATTTCAAATACATTTCCCTATCTTTGCAATCCATTCAAAATGGATGGTCTTTAGGGCAGAAAATAAAATATTTTCCTGCTTTTCAGAATGGTTTAATTATTTAAAAAATGGTATTTGCTCTAAAAAAAGAATGTAGGGCAAAACTACTAAGTTTATGGCAGAAGATTTTAATTGGGAAAAACTTGATACCAAGGGATTTGGAGAAGGTTATACCAAAGAAGAACGTTCGAAAATGGAAAGCGTGTATGAACAAACGCTTACCCAAATCACGGAAAAAGAAGTAGTAAAAGGAACAGTTGTAGGTATCAATGACAGAGATGTCATCCTTAACATTGGTTTTAAATCAGATGGACTGGTATCAGCTGCTGAATTTCGTGACCTTCCCAACCTGAAAGTAGGGGATGAAGTAGAAGTTTACATTGAAGAACAAGAAAACCTGAGTGGGCAATTGGTGCTTTCCAGAAGGAAAGCAAAAATTGTTAAAGCATGGGAGCAAATCCAAAGAGGATTGGATGAAGATCTTGTAATAGAAGGTGTGGTGAAAAGAAGGACCAAAGGTGGCCTTATTCTGGACATTTTTGGGGTTGAAGCCTTCTTGCCAGGTTCTCAGATTGACGTGAAACCCATCAGGGATTTCGATATTTTTGTTGGGAAAAACATGGAGGTAAAAGTTGTAAAAATCAACTATACCAATGACAACGTAGTTGTTTCTCATAAAGTATTGATAGAAAAAGATCTTGAACTGCAAAAAGCAGAGATTTTGAATAATCTGGAAAAAGGTCAGGTACTGGAAGGTGTGATTAAAAACATGACCAACTTCGGTGTATTTATCGATTTGGGTGGTGTTGATGGTCTTCTTCATATTACCGATATCTCTTGGGGTAGAATCAATCACCCTGAGGAAGTATTGAACCTTGATCAGAAAGTCAATGTAGTTGTACTTGATTTCGATGATGAAAAGAGAAGAATATCCCTGGGTATGAAACAACTTACGCCACATCCTTGGGATTCTTTATCAGAAGACATTACAATTGGTTCTAAAGTAAAAGGAAAGATAGTAAATGTAGCAGACTACGGTGCTTTCCTTGAAATAATGCCAGGTGTAGAAGGTTTGATCCACGTATCAGAAATGTCGTGGTCGCAACACTTAAGAAACCCACAAGACTTTATCAGCATTGGCGATGAGTTGGAAGCTGTGGTATTGACACTTGACCGTGATGAAAGGAAAATGTCGCTTGGTATCAAGCAATTGACCGAAGATCCATGGAATAAACAAGATGTATTGACCAAATACGCAGTGGGTACTAAACATAAAGGTATAGTAAGAAATCTTACCAACTTTGGTTTGTTTATTGAACTGGAAGAAGGTATCGATGGTTTGGTACACGTTTCTGACCTATCATGGACAAAGAAAATCAAACACCCTTCAGAATTCGTAAAAGTTGGTGATGAATTGGAGGTTCAGGTACTTGAATTGGATGTGGAAAACAGGAGACTTGCTCTTGGTCACAAACAATTGGAAGAAAATCCATGGGAAACTTTCGAAACAGTATTCACCAGAGATTCTGTACATAAGTGCTCTATCATTAACAAATCTGATAAAGGTGCTATACTTGAATTGCCATACGGTATCGAAGGTTTCTGTTTGCTAAAAAACCTTACCAAAGAGGATGGATCAGCTGCAGAAGCAGGAGAAACCCTTGATTTCAAGGTGATAGAGTTTTCTAAAGAAGATAAGAAGATCATTCTGTCCCATACTCATGTATATGCCGATCCTGATGAATCCAAGAAACGGACTAAAAAGAAAAAGCAGGATACCATCAGTAAGATCAATAAGGATACTGAAAAGGATACCTTAGGTGATATTGAAGCATTGTCTGCCTTGAAACAACAAATGGAAGGTGGTAGTAAACCAAAGGCTCAAAAAGTAGAAGAAAACAAAGAAGTTGTAGAGGAAGCTCCAGTAGAGGAAAAGAAACCTACTAAAAAGGCAGCTGCCAAAAAAGAGGAAGCTTCTGCTGATAATGATACTTCTGAGGAATCTGCTGCTGATGAGTCAGCTGAAGAAAAATCAGAAGAGTAAATTATAGTTAACTTAGGAATAAGTGATAAAGGACAGGTGATTCACCTGTCCTTTATAATTCCAGTCCATCATTATAGAATTATTCTTTTATTAGATTTATTTTGATCTATAAACCAATTATTCTTAATTTTGCCCCCTGAAAATATGGTCGCGTGGCCGAGCGGCTAGGCAGAGGTCTGCAAAACCTCGTACAGCGGTTCGAATCCGCTCGCGACCTCAAAAAGCTCCCCGAAAAAGGGGAGCTTTTTGCTTTTCATTGAGATTTTGCAAATAATGGATTTATTTCCAGTATTTATCCTGATCAATTAGTTAAATTTGAATATTGATCAACATTTCTTTCACAAATGAGGCTATACGAGAAGCATCTGGATCTTTTAAATAAGATCATTGAAAATAACAAACACAGCAAACCCATCTCTCATTTTGCAGGTGAAACAATTACCAGAGAACTATTGGAGAAGTCTTACTCTGATGGGCATGAGCGATTCAACAGGTACTTAAACAATAGATTCGAAGAATTAAGGCAAGGCAATCCATCCCGGTGGCTGGGGGAGGAGGAATCTCCATATTCCCAGGAATTGTTGGGTATTACGTATCCGGCATTTGAAGTGGACGCATTATTACAAAGAGGGAAAGAAGAATATCACAAGTGGCGTAAAGTAGATAAATTTACACGTGCAGGTCTTTTATTGGAGTCCATTCACAGGATCAGTAAAAGGTTTAATGAAATTGCTGCTGCAATGATGCATACCACAGGGCAGAATTTTAATATTGCATATTTTAGTGTCTCCCTGGCTGCAGATCATTCTTTATGTATGGTTGGTAGTGGTGTAACCAAAATTACAGAGATCATTGCCGACAACTACTCCGCACATAAAAGGAAAATTATTATTCCAAAAGGAATTAGCTTGATAATAGGCGACTCCAGTGCCCCGATGCTGAACAGTTTGCCTTCCATTTACGCCAGTTTGATTACCGGGAATTCAGTTATCGTAAAACCACATCCCAAGATTGTTCTGCCATTGGCAATTGCTATTTCCGAACTTCAAAAAGTATTCAGTGAAAATGGTTTTGACCCAAATATATGCCAGTTGGCAATTGATTCATACGAAGGGTTGATCAGTGATTACCTGGCAGTGAACAACGCTACCCGAATCATTGATTTTTATGGAAGCACTGAATTCGGTAAATTCCTTGAAAAGATACCCGGCAAAACCATATTTTGTTTTAAAAGGGGCATAAATCCCGTTATTGTTGATTCTGTAGATGATCCTGAAAATGTAATTAAAAACCTTGCTGTATCATCTATCTATTATTCAGGGCAACGTTTCGATTCTTATCAGAATATATTTATTCCTAAAAATGGTGTAAAAACTAAAGGTGGCAACATCCCTTATGATGAATTTGTACAGCGGCTTTCAGACCAGATCAGCCACTTCAGAAAGGATAAGCAACAGGCTTTGGGTATAGGAGGATCTATTCAGAACGTGAAAATTTTTGATAGGATCAGAATTACCGAACGGCTCGATGGAAACTTGCGATTACCGTCTGAAAGTATTGAAAATGAGTTTTATGATCACGCCCGTACCGCTTCTCCTATGTTGATGGAATTGGACACAGTTCAGGATGATATTTTCAATCAAAAATATTTTGGGCCTATCATTTTTATTATCAAAACTGAGAGTTCAGATCATGCCTTGGCATTGGCCAAGGAAACAGCAGTAGACTACGGTACAAATATCTGCTATGCCTATACTACAAGTGATGTATATAAAGAAAAGGTTATTGATAATATGTCCCTTGTAAATGTGCCCACCTGCATTAATGAAACTGCTATGATCAATTATTGGATGGATCCTTATAATATACAGTTAATGAAATTTTTTATAAGGAGCAGGATTAATCACACGGATTTTGTATACAAAAGATTTAATGTAGTTGATGTGTGGGAATAAAAAGGGAAGAGGTTAATTCCCTTACAAAATAACCTCTTCTTTTTTTTCTTTCAACAGGTCTGCGTAAGCAGGCCCAAATTGTTTTGCAGTCCACTCAGCTAATTCCTCCCTTTCCTGAGGATTCAGCCAATTTTTAGCTTTGCCTAATTCTTTGCGCAAAAGGTGCTTATTAAAGCTGACTTTTTGCACAATTGTTTTTGCGTATTCAAGCATATATTAACCACGTTTAAAAAATTTCATTAAAACTAATGCATATCAATATTAATAATTTACGTGTAATATTGCAAGATATTTTTCATATATTTTTTTGCCAATAATTTCCTTTTTTACACTTATAAATGATTTGGTTGATGCTGTGATCTTAACAGGTCATTTACGGTTTTCACTGGATTAAAGGTAGTTACAGGGACTTCAACAAAAATAGTATTCCAATCAGACATGGAGCCATTCCATAATCCCGGATGTTCCAAAGCTTTTAATTCTCTCCCACTTTTTGATTTTTGTGAAATGAAACCAGTAGCCGGATCGGTATATTTCATCAAATCAAATTTGTTTCCCTTATTATCCTTAACTCCAGCAATAATATCTACAGGATTAAAATGTGTGGCATTGAAAAATAGCTGCTTCTGTTGATCATTTTTCATGTCTACCTGAGAACTTTCAATTATCTGTAAGGATACACTCCCGTCCGGGCATTTAGCCCAATAAGGCCCACCTCCTGGCTCACCCTGGTTTTTGACCATTCCGCACACGCGAAGTGGCCGGTTCAGTTTTTGCCTTAAAAATGTTATTTTCCTTTCTTGGCTATTCAATTCGACACCTGGCAATACGCAAAGCTCATGTTTGACAAAATCCACCATTTCATTTACCTTTTCTTCTGAAACAGGATTTGCCAACTCCTGCAAATAAGTAAAAATTTTCTTCTGAACATTGAGCAATACACCAGCAAGTGCTTTTTTGTATTGATAAGTATCCTCTTTTAGCCAGTCTGGTGCTATATTATCAATATTTTTTATAAAGATCAAATCATGATCAAATTGATTCATGTTGTAGAGCAATGATCCATGTCCGCCTGGCCTGAACAGTATACTTCCGTCATCTTCCCTAAAGGGTTCGTTCTGGAGATCCACTGCAATCGTATCTGTAGAGGGGTCCTGAATAGAGAAGGTAATGTTATACTTTACACCAAATATTCTTTCATATACAGGCACTTTCGTCTGGATGATTTTTTTGAAATCTTCCATAAAAGCAGGGGGTACTGTAAAATGTATATAAACTATTTGCCCTTCACTTTTGCAGTAATTTGCCCCCTCTACCAGGTGCTCTTCTACGGGTGTGCGGGTTGCATCCTCATAACGGTGGAATTTCAGTAATCCCTTTGGGAGATTTCCATAATTTAAACCTTTTTTATCAAGCAGATACTCCAAAATCAAAGGATATTTTCTTTTTAACAGGGACTCTTCCAAATGATATCCGTCCTTTTCCATGACTGATTTAAGATCGTTAAAAAAGGCAAATTTCTCGATGTTTTTGAAAAAGTCGAAAATATCAGCTAGATCTGATTCATTTATTAGGTCGTCATATTCGACTTCCTGGTTGCTGTATTTTTCAAGGAATGAAAAAAGGTCTTTAAACATTCGGGAGGCTGCACCCGAAGCCGGTACAAATTTTAATGAACGGAGGTGCTCAGCCTCATATTCCGACACAAATCTTTTTAAGTCTTCCTTTGAAAGCTGCCTAATACCATCACTTGGAGTTGCAGCTTTCTCTATTTTTATAAAAGGAAATCCTTCCCTGAATCTTTTAATTTGTTCGTCAATAGTTGCCTGATTTATACCTTTTTCTTCAAGCAATTGTAAATCGTTATCCCTTAGTTTCATAAAAAAGTTGTTAAAATTGATGAAAAGCCTAATGCTAATGGTGAATTTAGGAAAAAACTCACTTACGATACTTCCTGTTTCAATATTTTTTGAAAAAAGGTGTTAAGCAATTTGTTAGTTATGCTGTACTATGTTCGTAATTTTTTATTTGTAGAGTTGTGCAAATAATAAATTCTTTAGCACTTGTTTTATATTTTATCAGTTGCTAAGTTTACGCCCAAATTTAGACAAGACATTTTAATGTTGCTGTTTACAAAAAATATTATCATTTCTCATCGATATTATTATTGCTGCTGATTCTGTAATAAGAGCCGGATAGCTTCTCATTTTATTCTCCTTATTACATCTTTCACATTTCTAACCTAATATTATTATGATCATTAATACAGCTGACAGATTAAAAAGAATACAAGAATATTATTTTTCAGTAAAACTACAGGAAGTACGCCGGTTAAATGATCTGGGTCACCAGGTAATTAATCTCGGTATTGGAAGTCCTGATTTACCGCCATCGGTTGAAACCATTGAAGCTCTAAATGAATCAGCAGCTATGCCCGGAGTGCATGGTTATCAATCATATCGGGGAATACCACAACTAAGAAAAGCCATGTCGGATTGGTATTTCCGAACTTATGGCGTAAAGCTGGATGCTGAAACAGAAATCATTCCCCTAATGGGTTCAAAAGAAGGTATCACCCATATTTCACTTGCTTTCTTAAATGAAGGGGACGAAGTATTGATTCCTGAATTGGGTTACCCAACGTATACATCTGTCACTGAAATGGTGGGTGCAATAGCGAAAAATTATCCACTCAAAGAAGATAATTGGGAACCGGATTTTGAAAAAATGGCTGACATGGTTTCTGAGCGAACCAAAATTATCTGGATTAATTATCCACATATGCCCACAGGTGCAAATGCAAGTTTTCCGTTATTCGAAAAAGTAGTAAGATTTGCCCTCAAACATCGTTTGTTGGTATGTCATGACAACCCATACAGCCTGATTCTAAATCAACAGAAGCCGATAAGCATATTGTCGGTACCTGGATCAGAACAATGTTGTCTTGAGCTAAACTCCATGAGCAAATCCCATAACATGGCTGGTTGGCGTGTTGGTTGGATCTCTGGTGCAAAGGAATATTTGGATGAGATCATTAAGGTGAAAAGTAATTTCGATTCCGGTATGTTTTATGGTCTTCAATATGCTGCTGCCAAGGCATTTTCTAATTCTCAAAGCTGGCATGATGAACAAAACAAGATTTACGCTGAAAGAAAGGGCGCAGCTTATGCCTTTCTTGACAAACTCCAGTGCTCATACAGAAAGGATCAAGTGGGCATGTTCGTATGGGCCAAACTACCCGAACAAATTCCTTCTGCTGAAAAATTAGTAGATCATGTGTTGTACCAACACCATGTATTTATTACGCCCGGATTTATATTTGGTAAAAAGGGCGAGCGTTATGTGAGAATTTCATTGTGCAGCCCTAAGGAAACAATTCTGAAGGCACTTGAAAGAATTAATGATCTTGAAATAAATAAAATATAATTAGCAGAAAGAAGAAGGGAAGAAAAATATATGAATATCTGTATAATAGGGTTGGGATTAATAGGTGGTTCATTTTCATTAGGACTAAGAAGTAAAGACCCATCTATCAGGGTTATTGGTGTGGATGTAAATGAATCAAATGCCAAACGGGCAGTAGAGCTCGGTCTGGCTGATGAAATAATGAATTTTGAAGAAGGGGTTAAACAGGCAGACCTTACCATTATTGCTACACCGGTAAATGCGATGGTATCACAGCTGATAAAAGCCTTGGATGTGATCCAGGAAGGTGCTGTCGTGATGGATCTTGGATCAACTAAAGAACAACTTTGTGTGGCAGTGAAAAATCATCCACACAGAAAGCAATATGTTGCCGCTCACCCCATTGCGGGTACTGAAAATTCAGGGCCTGAAGCGGCATTTGCCGACCTGATGAAGAATAAGATCATGATTTTATGTGAAAAGGAGCAAAGTGACCCATTGGCTTTACAATTAGCTGTTAACGTTTGCCAAATGCTTGAAATGCGCATCAGTTATATGGATGCCGCAGCTCATGATAAACACATCGCTTACGTTTCTCATTTGAGTCATATTAGTTCATTTGCATTAGGTTCAACAGTTTTGGATAAAGAAAAGGATGAAACACGCATATTTGACCTGGCAGGATCAGGGTTCTCATCTACAGTAAGGTTGGCAAAAAGCTCCGCAAATATGTGGGCTCCAATATTCACTCAAAATAAATTAAATGTGCTGGAGGCATTGGATGCTTATATTAATAAGCTCCAGTATTTCAGAGAAGTGATCCATCAGGAAGATGAAGCAAAAAGCAAGGAACTTATGAACAAAACCAATGAGATCAGAAGGGTTTTGATGGGGATAGAAAAAAACGGTGCATGAGTTTTCTTGACAATGTTGAGTTAAATAAATGATCAAATCTAACCATCTTTTTCTCTCATATTAGTAAATTTGACAGCTTAAACACAAAACAATCAGATGGAGACTGAATTATATACACTGGCAGAAAGGCTAAACCAACAATTGGATCATAACGCACCTGAGGAGGCTATAAAATATTTTGTTGACCAATACCCAGGTGAAATTGCTTTAGCTTCGAGTTTGGGTGCTGAAGATCAGGTATTGACACACATGATTGCAGGAATTGATAAAAGCATCAAAATTTTTACACTCGATACAGGAAGGCTTTTCCCTGAAACATATGATCTGATTGAAAAGACAAATTCCCGATACAAGATCAATATTGAGGTATATTTCCCTAATGCTGATAAAGTACAGCAAATGGTAAATACACAAGGTATTAATTTATTTTATTACAGCATTGAAAATAGAAAAACCTGCTGCCATATACGTAAAATTGAACCATTAAAAAGAGCATTTAGTGGGTTGAAAGTATGGATTTGTGGTTTAAGAAAATACCAATCGGTGACCAGAACCAATAATCAACTGGTAGAATATGATGAACAGAATAATCTATTGAAGATTAACCCTCTTATCAACTGGACAGAAGAACAGGTTTGGAATTTCATAAAATCTAACCGCATACCCTATAATGCATTACATGATCAGGGTTTTCCAAGCATTGGCTGTCAACCTTGTACCAGAGCTATTATGCCAGGAGAGGATGTGCGATCTGGCCGTTGGTGGTGGGAGAGGCCCGAAGAAAAAGAATGTGGTTTACATGTAAAATAAAAGTTTTTACTCCTACTGAATCTTTTGTACCTGGTGTTTGTTTACATCAGTAAATAGGTGAGGAATATATTATTTAAAATATTATTTGTCATTTTACATCAGATCCTTTAATTTTGCACATTCAAAATAGCAATGAAGTGAGCCATTATTTAAGATTTATCGATAATATTAATATTCACTGTTTGTTCCTACGTTTTTATAGGCCCATCAGGGGCTAAATCTTCTATGATCTCCTACGTAGAGATCTTTTTCATCCAGGTTATTCATATCATTTTATTATTTAAAGGATGGTTCTCCAATTTAAAATTCTGTTTGTATGGAATTTATCGTTCAGGTAGCTGAAGAAAAACATTTAAAATATGCAGAGGAAATCTGCTTAATGATCGAAACTGCGGCATATGCCCGTGGTACAGGTATCGCCAAACGTTCCCCGGAATATATTCAACAAAAAATCAAGGAAGGTAAAGCTGTTATAGCACTTCATAAAGATACTTTGGCAGGTTTTTGTTATGTCGAAACCTGGGCTCACGGGAAATATGTGGTCAATTCTGGTTTGATTGTAAATCCGGAGTTCAGAAATCAAGGTTTAGCCAAAAAAATCAAACAAACTGCCTTTGATTTATCAAGAAAAAAATTCCCGGAAACAAAATTATTTGGGATCACCACGAGTCTTGCCGTAATGAAAATCAATTCAGAGCTCGGTTACAAACCAGTAACTTTCTCTGAACTGACTGATGATGAAAATTTCTGGAAAGGATGCCAGAGTTGTCCTAATTATGATATATTGACACGTACTAACCGGAAGAATTGCTTATGTACGGGCATGCTGTATGATCCTGCATGGCCTGAAACGAAAAAGAAAAACGATTTTCAGAAGAAAAAAGGCATTTATGAGCGTCTTTTGCGTTTGAAAAAATTTATCTTTTTTGAAAAATTCCTTGGGAACGGCAAGAATGGCAAGAATAAGAGCAAAGAAAAAATAAATCATCAATAAAATCCCTGATAATATGAAAGATAAAGTAGTATTGGCATTTAGCGGAGGTTTAGACACCTCTTATTGTGCCATTTATTTAACCAAAGAACTAAATTTGGATGTTCATTCCGTAATTGTAAATACGGGAGGATTTCCAAAACAGGAGGTTGATGAGATAGCTTCCAGGGCATCTAAATTAGGGTTGTCACAGCATGTCACGTTAGATGAAACAATAAATTTTTATAACAAATGCCTGCGTTACCTGATTTTTGGAAATATATTAAAAAATAATACCTATCCTCTTTCTGTGAGTGCCGAAAGGGTTTTTCAGGCAATGTCCATCGTCAATTATGCTAAAAAGATAGGTGCTAAATATATCGCCCACGGTAGTACGGGTGCAGGTAATGATCAGATACGATTTGACCTGATGTTTCAGGTGCTAGCACCGGAAATTGAAATTATCACACCCATACGTGATAAAAAACTGTCTAGAAAAGAAGAAGTAGACTATCTTCAACAGCATGGCATCGATTGGGAATGGAAAAAAGCGCAGTATTCCATCAACAAAGGTTTGTGGGGTACATCAGTTGGCGGTGTAGAAACTTTAACTTCAAACGAACCCCTTCCAGAAGATGCTTTTCCAAGCCAATTGACAAAAGAAGGGCAGGAGAGGATCACCATTGGTTTTGAAAAGGGGGAACCTGTAAGTTTGAATGGTAAAAAAAATGATCCTGTAGAGATTATAAAAGAAATTGAAAGGATAGCAGCTCCTTTTGCTATTGGCAGGGATGTTCATGTGGGAGATACGATAATTGGTATAAAGGGTCGTGTAGGATTTGAGGCAGCAGCACCGCTGATTCTCATTAAAAGCCACCATTTATTGGAAAAACACACCCTTACCAAATGGCAACAGTATTGGAAAGAACAATTGGGCAATTGGTATGGCATGTTGTTACATGAAGGGCAATATCTTGATCCGGTGATGAGAAATATTGAAATGTTCCTGGAAGATGCACAGAAAAATGTTACTGGAGAAGTGTATGTAAAATTAATGCCTTATCGGTTTGAATTGGAAGGCATAAAATCTTCCAATGATTTGATGGCTTCTAAATTTGGGCAATACGGTGAACAAAACCTGGCATGGACAGGTGAAGATGCCAAAGGTTTTACAAAAATCCTTGCCAACCAATTAAAAATTTATCATCAAATTCATGGAAACAATGATTAAAGCAGGTATTGCAGGAGGTGCTGGTTATACCGGTGGTGAACTTTTACGACTATTGATCAACCACCCGCAAGTTGAAATCACATTTGTCCATAGCAACAGCAATGCTGGCAATAAACTTTACGAAGTTCACCGTGATCTTAATGGCGAAACGGATTTATTATTTACCGATCAATTGTCTTTTGATATTGATGTATTGTTTCTGTGTATGGGTCATGGACAATCACGGCAATTTGTAGAGGGCCATAAAATTCCGGAGAATATAAAGATCATCGACCTCAGTCAGGATTTCAGAATAGCTTCACCCGGTAATGATTATGTTTATGGACTTCCAGAATTAAACAGAGAGCAAATTCGTGAAGCGGTTCATCTTGCCAATCCAGGTTGTTTTGCAACCGGGATCCAGTTGGCACTTTTACCACTGGCTAATGCAGGTTTATTAACGGAACATGTGCATGTCAATGGGATTACCGGATCTACCGGTGCTGGGCAGGCACCTTCTGTTACCACCCATTTTAGCTGGCGCAGTAATAATATTTCTGCTTATAAAACTTTTAATCACCAGCATTTAAAAGAAATCAACCAAAGTCTACGCCAATTACAGCCCGATTTTAATAAGAAGCTATACTTCATCCCGGTTAGAGGTGATTTTGCCAGAGGCATTTTTACTTCAGCCTATACACAAACCACTTTAACACTGGAAGAAGCTATTGCATTATATCGGGAATATTATCAGGATCACCCTTTTGCCATTGTATCTGATCAAAACCCTGATTTAAAGCAGGTGGTGAATTCCAATAAATGCATGATATACCTTGAGAAGCATGAGGATGTATTGTTGATCATCACTGTGATTGATAATCTGCTGAAAGGTGCTTCTGGTCAGGCTGTTCAAAATATGAACCTAATGTTTGGGCTGGACGAAAAAACCGGTCTTAATCTAAAATCTATTGCTTTTTAAAATAAAATGACATGAAACTTTTTGACGTTTATCCGCTATTCAATATCAATATCGTGAAAGGTAAGGGGACGTGGGTTTGGGATGATAAAGAACAGGCATATTTGGACATGTATGGCGGCCATGCTGTCGTATCCATCGGACACAGCCATCCCGATTTTATATCTGCGATGGAGGAGCAACTTAATAACCTGATGTTTTATTCCAATGCCGTAATAAACAAGTTACAAGAAGACTTGGCTAAAAAACTTGGCGTCATTTCCGGTTGCGACGATTATCATTTATTTCTGTGCAATTCCGGTGCCGAGGCCAATGAGAATGCTTTAAAAGTAGCCTCCTTTTACAATCAAAGGAAAAAGATTATTAGCTTTAAAAAAAGTTTTCATGGCAGAACGTCACTTGCAGTAAGTATTACGGATAACCCCTCAATTGTCTCTCCTGTAAATGCCAATGAAAATGTGGTTTTCCTTGAGTTGAACGATATTGAAGCTTTGGAGAAGGAATTGAGTAGGGGGGATGTTTGTGCTGTAATTGTGGAAGGAATTCAAGGAATTGGAGGTATTTATGTCCCTGATCCGGATTTTCTGAAAACGACGCAGGCATTATGTAATAAATATGATACGGTTTTGATTCTTGATGAAATCCAGTCAGGTTATGGCCGGTCAGGGAAATTTTTTGCATTTCAACATGCCGATATCACACCTGACATCATTAGTATGGCAAAAGGTATGGGTAACGGCTTTCCAATAGGGGGAATACTTATTCATCCTAAGTTTAAAGCCGCTCATGGCATGCTGGGAACCACATTTGGTGGCAGTCATCTTGCTTGTGCGGCTGCTATAGCAGTATTAGAAACTATTGTTTTAGAGGATCTTATTCAAAATGCTGCTGATATGGGAACTTATCTAATTTCGGCATTGAAAAAATACCCTGAGATCAAAGAAGTTAGAGGCCATGGATTAATGATAGGAATAGAGTTTTTCGAACCCGTTTCAGCTATCAGAAGTAAATTATTGAACGAGTATCATATTTTCACCGGATCTGCATCTGCTAAAAATGTGATGAGGTTATTGCCACCCCTCAGCCTGTCTCGCAAAGAAGCCGACATTTTTCTTGAAAAATTTGATCAAACCCTAAAAACCATTTCCACCCATGAAAAAGTTTTATAATATTCAAGATGTAGAAAATCTGGACCAATTGGTGCATGAAGCCTTGGAAATAAAAAAAAATCCCTTGAAATATACTTATCTGGGGAAAAATAAATCTATCTGCCTGCTATTTTTTGATCCCAGTTTAAGGACCAGGTTAAGCACTCAAAAAGCTGCCTTTAATTTGGGAATGAATGTAAGTATCATGGACATTGGCAAAGAGGGGTGGAAGTTGGAATTTGCCGACGGTGCAGTGATGGACGGTGATAATGCAGAACATATCAAGGAAGCTGCAGCTGTAATTGGGGCTTATTTTGATGTGATTGGTATCCGTTCTTTTCCCAAATTGATCAACAGGGAAGATGATTATCAGGACATGGTACTAAAAAGCTTCATCAAATATTCTGGCAAACCCGTAATTAATCTGGAATCCGCTATTTTACATCCTTGCCAGTCATTTGCCGATCTGATCACTATTGAGGAATTGAAAAATAAAAAAAGACCAAAAGTAGTCTTGACCTGGGCACCTCATCCGAGAAGATTACCACAAGCTGTTCCCAATTCTTTCGCTCAATGGATGAATCTGGCTGATGTGGATTTTGTGATCACCCATCCTGAAGGATATGAATTATCAGAAGAATTCAGTGGACGAGCCACATTAGAATACGATCAAAATAAGGCTTTTGAAGGAGCGGATTTTATTTATGCCAAAAACTGGTCTTCCTATCATCAGTATGGCCAAATTTTGAGCAAAGATCCTTCTTGGACGGTTACTGCTGAAAAAATGAAATTAACTAATAATGCCAGGTTCATGCATTGCCTACCTGTAAGAAGAAATGTCATAGTAAGTGACGATGTTTTGGATAGTGAAAGCTCAGTCGTTATCGATGAAGCTTATAACCGGATCATTTCAGCTCAAACAGTATTAAAAAGAATATTGGAAAATAATTGATTAAAGTAAATTTTTAGTTTACCAATAGTATTTACAAGAAGGAGCCAGACCCCATCGGGGTCAAATATTTGTAGCCACGGGTGCAACCCGTGGGCCTAAAATATCTTCCAATAATAGGTTATACCACGAATTTAGTGGGAACGAGTGAAATGGCAGTTTGGATTATGGCAGGCCTTATAAAAATGGCGTTAAGAATTTTAAAGAATGAGGCGTTAAAAAAACACCACTGTTCGAAGACCGCCGATAAATTGCTTTCTAAGTACAAACAATCCTTTTTCCACTAAAATCAGGGTAGTACCCAATAATATAAAAGATTATGAAAGAAAAGGTCAGGGTTTTTAAAATAGGTGGAAAAGTAATTGATAATGAAGAATTGTTGATACAGTTCCTTCGTGATTTTGCCAAAATTGATGGTAAAAAGATCCTGATCCACGGGGGGGGTAAAATTGCAACAAGCATTTCTGAAAAGTTGGGTATAACTACTCAAATGGTAAATGGCAGGCGGATAACTGACAAGGATACTATAGATGTAGTTGTAATGGTGTATGGTGGGCTCATCAACAAAAAGATTGTAGCAGCTCTGCAATCTTTGGGATGTAATGCAGTTGGACTTTCCGGTGCTGACCTGAATATAGTATTTGCAAAAAAACGACCTGTAGTTTCCGTTGATTATGGGTTTGTAGGTGATGTGGAACAGGTGAATCATGAAACTTTGGGAATGCTTTTAGGGTATGATATAGTGCCAGTATTGGCTCCTTTGTCCCACGATGGTCATGGCCAGATGTTGAACATCAACGCCGATACAATTGCTGCTGTAGCTGCAGTAGGTTTAAGTAAATTATTTGAGGTGGAACTGTTTTATTGTTTCGAAAAACCAGGTGTGTTAATGGATCAACATGATGATTCATCAGTGATTAAGAAGGTCACTCCTTCATATTTTATTGAATTAAAGAATCAGGGAGTGGTTTCTGATGGGATGTTGCCCAAACTTGAAAATTCATTTGAATGTATTCAAAATGGCGTAAAAAAAGTGATCATCTGCCATTTTAGTGCCATTGGGCAGTTGGGTGAAGCTCATTTTCCCGGAACAGTATTATTTGGATAGGTTTTTAATTGTGTTCATTTAAAAACAAACCCTTGTCCTTCCGCAGTTTCAATAAAGTCTATGGTTTTACCAGCTACATACATCATTTGTTTTTTTTCGATGTAAATCAGTAACCCGTTATACATAAACTCTGCGTCTCCATCTTGTTTATAATCAAATCCAAGTACATAAGAAAAACCACCGCAGCCACCACCGCCCTTGATGCCGATGCGCAGCCCATAAAAATCCGGGATGTTCTTGCCCGATTTTATTTGTTCCATTGCTTTTAATGCTGTTTCAGAAATAGTAACTGGGATCATCATCAATATGGGATTCAATTATATTAATTAATACACGAAATTAATACACAAATCAGAAGTGACAAATCTTCTTCCTGATTATCATCATTAAATCGCTAAAGCTCTCAGTGGGATATCATGACGGTTTCATGAAATTGATTAAATTTGTTTTCCTTGTATTATGGTAAAACAGAAAAATTTATATGGAAGTTGTTATTGAGTTTGGAAAAATCCTGATACCTGCAGGTTTAGCCATATATGCTATGTACCTGACCATCAGTTCATTTTTAAAAAAAGATTTTGAAAAGAGTCTGATAGAATTAAAAACAAAAAACAATGATATCATCCTACCCAATCGCCTTCAGGCATACGAGAGGATGGCCTTATTTCTGGAAAGAATTACACCAGGCAATCTGATCTTACGATTAAATGATCCGGCTTTGCCTGCGAAAAGTTTTCAGTCATTGCTTATAAATGAGGTCAGGGAGGAATTAAACCATAATCTTTCCCAACAGGTGTATATGAGTAACGAAGCGTGGGGGAGAATCAAAAATGCCGTTGAAGAATTGATTTCATTGATCAATGAATCTGCAGCTGAACTTACTGATGAAGCGAAAGCCATAGATCTGGCTAAAATCATTTTTGGAAAAATTGCAGAAAAAGAATTCAATCATATTGATTCTGCACTTTCATTCATAAAACAGGAAATACAACAGCTTTTTTAAAAAAAATCTAACGACACTGTATTATTTTTTATAAAAAAGTGTTTACTAAATAAAACTGAAACCAAAATGAGTTTTAAAAGAGCAAAACATAAAGCACAAAAAGTAGCAGGGAGCAGAGAAAGATTGATGTCCTTGATAAAATCAGTTCTGGTCAAACTTCAGCATACAGAAGACCGCCATGAAGTAATCCAAAAAGCAAAAATTAAATTATATACCCTTGTACGAATGCTGAAAGCTTATTCCAGAGGTGATTATAAAGATATCCCCTGGAAATCCATTCTGTTGATCACAGCAGGATTAATCTATTTTGTTAACCCGCTTGATATAGTGCCTGATTTTATACCGGTTGCTGGTCTGCTCGATGATGCTGCCATCATATTATTTATTTTTGGCAACATTAATAAGGAAATAGAAGAATTTAATAAATGGGAGTCGGATTTTTCTGAAAATCCAGAATAGTTTTTATGAACCCCCATCATGATAAAGCATCATCTGCTGGCTGGCTGTCGATTGCGATCAATACCGTTTTATTTGTACTGAAATATTGGGCTGGTATAGTTACCGGATCAATAGCATTAATCGCAGATGCCTGGCATACACTTTCTGATTCCCTAAGTTCTGTGGTTCTTTTGGTAGGGATACGTTTATCAAAAAAACCCGCCGACAAAGAACATCCTTTTGGCCATGGCCGGTACGAATTGATTTCCGCTTTGACAATAGGGGCAATATTAGGCCTCATAGGATACAATTTTTTACTTGGGTCAATTGAAAAATTGAATGAACGGGAAACGGCTACATTTGGTCTCATGGCTATTATCATTACTATAATTTCCATAATTGGTAAAGAAGGGTTAGCACAGTATTCATTTTATGCAGGACGAAAGACAAATAACAAGGCAGTTGTAGCTGACGGGTGGCATCACCGTACCGATGCTTTGTCTTCTGTTATTATTTTGGTTGGTATTCTTTTTGGCAAACAATATTGGTGGATGGATGGCGTGATGGGGATTTTAGTGTCACTATTGATTTTTTACGCGTCATTTACCATTTGCTCAGAGGCAGTGAACAAACTCTTGGGTGAAAAACCCGATGATAAAACGATCAGGAAAATAAGAGATATAACTTTTCAGGTCGCCGATCGGGAATTGTATTTACATCATACGCATATTCACACATATGGCGATCACAAAGAAATTACATTTCATATCCGGCTACCTTCTCATATGACACTTCAAGATGCGCATGTCATAGCCACTAAAATTGAACATCAAATACAGCAGGACCTTAATATTCAGGCTACCATTCATATGGAACCGCTACATGAAATCATTGAAAAACCGGGAACTGATAAATAATTTTTTAAGCAAAATAAATTAATTCCATGCATTTAAGCTATCCTATATAGTATTTTTTTATTATTGCTGATTTTTTCTACATAAAAATTTGACTTTTTATTGAATTATTCTTATTTATTGTAAAAGCTTTTGAAAATAATTTCTCACCTAAACAATAGAAATTATGAAGTTATCCTACTTCCAAAAAATAAAGCTGATTTACTGGAGTGCTTTCAGTTTTATGATCATATACACTGCCTCGCTTTATTATATTGATCGTTATAATCTTGAAAATGGTGCTTTTGCTCCTGTATTTGATGCGCTTCGATTCATAGTTCCCTCAGTTACTATTATCGGGTTAATGCTCAGTTCCATATTTTATACCGATAAAATGAGAATGATCAGGAATGAAACTTCCTTAAAAGAAAAATTGAACATCTACCAAAATGCATTAGTTATCAAATTAACGTGTCTGGAAATGCCTTTATTAATAGCCATGATTGCTTTTATGTTTACTGGTGAAGTATTGTTCATGTCTGTGGCATTATTTACAATTGTGGCCATGTGGTTTAATAAACCTACCAGAAGCGAAATAGCCTCCGACCTAAAGCTCGATGATGAAGAGATTAATATGATGATTCATCAAAAATCTTTGATAACCAGATAACGTACAGCTTACCAGATTGTGAGAATGTTTCGAAGTAGATGATATCAATTCATAACAACAGTCAAGTACATTAGAATTTGGTCACCACGAAATACTTTTTTTGTAATAATATTTGACAAAATCTGACCTGGAAGCACTTGTTCCTCAATTCATTACATTTTTCAAACAAATTATCACATTTATGATAGGTGATTTTCAAAAAAAATGATATGTTTGTTAGTAAAAAAAAGAAAGCGCAAAAAGAATAGTAAATAATGTGTTGGTTGGTTTAATCCTGCCATGATAAAAACTCAAGAATCACACAATTTTAAATAGTAAACTCATGAAAACAATGATGAAATATGCTTTGGTATTAACAATGGTATTGGTACTAGGTATGCAGGAACAAGCTTTAGCCCAGTTCCAAAATCTTGGGAAAAAGATCGAAAACAAAGTTAATCGTCGTATTGAACAAAAAACTGACAAAGCAATTGATAAAGGTTTGGATAAAACCGAGCAGGGAGCTGAGGAAGCCATCAAAGGCAGCCCGGAGGATCGGAACAATCCCTCAAAATCTACTTCTCAAAATCCTGTGGAATCAGCCGACGATAAACCATCAGAAGTAAAAGCTGGTGCTCCTAAATCTTTTACCACATATTCCAAATTTGATTTTGTGCCAGGTGAAAAAACAATATTTTATGATGATTTTTCTTCGGATTTAATCGGTGATTTCCCGGCAAAGTGGAATACCAATGGATCTGGAGAAGTGGTAAAGACAGATGAAGGAGAGAAATTGTTTGAATTAAAAGGGAGTTCTGTATTTATACCCGAACTTAGTCAGCCCCTTCCTGAAAATTATACCATCGAATTCGATATCCGGTCGACCAATATGGATGTAACAAGAATATCTAACCGCCTATTAATTACGTTGGACGACAATAATCTTTTTAATAATGGTAGGAATTCAGTAAGGGTATATTTGCCATTTTACTCACAAGGACAAGTTCATGTCAGAAATCTTCATGATGGCAAAGAGATGATAAATAATCATCTTCCAGCTGAGATTGGTAAACCAATGAATCATGGTGGACATGTTGCTATTACAGTAAATAAAAGGAGATTTAGGTTATACATGAATGAAGAAAAAATAATTGACATACCCACTTTAGTACCCGCAAATATTAAATACCTGAAATTTGTTGTGGAAGGCTTTAATAACGATTTTAATAAATATCATTTTTACATTTCAAATCTGAAAATTGCAGAGGGAAGTTCTGATTTAAGATCGAAATTATTAACCGAAGGTAAGTTTACCACTCAGGGAATTTATTTTGATATAAATAGCGACAGGATCAAACCTGAGTCAAATGGTGTATTAAAAGACCTTGCTGCAGTATTATCTGAAAACCCTGATGTGAGGGTAAAAATCATAGGACATACTGATGCTGACGGAGATGATGCTGCCAATTTGGAATTATCAAAAAAGAGGGCAGCCTCAGTAAAACAGACTTTATCTTCAGTATATGGGATTCAAGATGCAAGGATTGAAACAGATGGTAAAGGTGAATCCAATCCTATAGATAATAACCAGACGCCCGAAGGAAAAGCAAATAACCGCAGGGTAGAATTTGTCAAGCTTTAAATTTTATCACATTTCCCTTAACAATGGGAATCTAATAAAAATTGTAAAAAAGAGCAGTTCGCATCTGCTCTTTTTTAGTTTAAGATTATTTTTATTTCAATCCTATTTTATCCGTTCAGGAGCTCAAACCAAAGTTTTTCCTCAGTATATAATGCTTAGGGTTATTTTTGCTCAATAAATTATACACCCCATGCAACCTCAATAAAAAGAATTGCATCTTGTTATCGAATCTACACATATGAAGCTCAGGATCAATAAGTCTATTACAGAAGAAGAGCTGATAAAGGCATGCAAAAAGTGCGATCATAAAGCACAGCGCGAACTTTATCAAAAATATTGCGACCGAATGCTTGGACTTTGCACACGATATGTAAGAGATTTTTGTGAAGCCGAAGACATCATGATAAAAGGATTTGTAAAGGCGTTTACAAAGTTGGATCAATATGGTGGTGAGGGTTCTTTCGAAGGCTGGTTAAGAAAAATTATGGTGAATGAGGCTTTGGGATATTT
>JAEWLI010000139.1 GCA_023393375.1 Bacteroidota bacterium | reverse complement strand
GATCCAAATGGTACTCTACTTTATGGGCAATCTCTACCTTCGACTTCAATCCTTGGATCCTTAACCCGAAAGCCACATTTTCAAATATGCTCATGGGGAGTGGATAAGGTCGCTGCGACAACAAACCCATCTTCTGCCGGAGATCGGCAAGGTTGTTCCCATTGGTCAATGTCTCCTTGCCGTTTAAAGTAATGCTTCCCGTTACTTTCATGCCACTATGCAAATCGGTAAGGCGGTTTAGTGATTTAAGCAAAGTAGTTTTTCCGCATCCCGATGGCCCTAAAAATACAGTTAATTTGTGCTTAGGAATATGCAGGTTGATGTTTTTCAAGATTTGCGTCTTCTCATGAAATACGTTCAAATCTTTTATCACAATAGCAGATTTCCCATGTGTGCCATTGATTGATTTACCAAGGTTGGCAGGTAGTTTGGTAGTAATAGTATTCATCTCAATTTGCGTTTTTTGATAGTTTAGAAGAAAGAATTCTGGAAGTAAGGCTGATTATTAAAATGATTACGGTTAAAATAACAGCTGCTGCGTAAGCACGGGCCTTTACCTCAGGTATGGGTGATCCCAACTGATAAAAAATAGCCAATGGCAAGGTTGCTACAGGTTCCATCAGGTTTTCTGGTACATAATCAGTGTAACCTGCCGTAAACAATACCGCAGCCGTATCGCCAATCCCTTTTGAAAAGCCCAGCAAAAATGCAGTTGCTATTCCGGGCAATGCCTGTCGAAAAAATATCTTAAAGGCCGTTTCGAATCTCGTGGCTCCCAGGGAATAGGACGCTTCCAATAAGCCAATCGGAATGCTTTGGATCACTTCATCCATCGCCCGTGTCATGATTGGGGTAATTAAAAATGCCACGGTAATGATACCGGCCAACAAAGAGGTTTTGATGCCAAGGGCCAACATCAAAGCAAATCCAAAAGCCCCATAAACAATGGGCGGAACACCCCATAAAATATCGAGAATAAATCGGATGCTGTTTTGTAGCTTATTGTATTTTACCAAAACGATATTTAAGTACAATGCTACCGGCAGCGCGATTAGCAATGCCAATAATGAAGCACCAATGGCCAAATAAACAGAGCCTACTATGGCATTAAGTATACCTCCTTCTTTCCCAAAATAAAAGCCTCCCTTGGGAGTTTGACTGAGCATGGCCCACGACAACTCTGGAAATCCTTTTTGTAGGATTTCAAAGATGATGGTAAACAACAGCAGAATCAGTCCTAAGGTAAAAAGTCCTGATAAGCCTTTGAAAAATTGTTCTTCAAATTGCTTCGCCCCTATTCTATACTTAAATATCCTCATATAGTTGTGGTTTTAACAATGAACATCCGTGAAATGACATTAAAAAAAAGCACTATCGCAAAAAGCAGGAATGCGGCAAACATCAATGCCGAGTCGTACATGGGTATGGACATCATCTCACCATAATTATTGGCTATCAAAGATGGCAGCGGATAACCAGGATCGAATAAACCTCTCGGTAAATGCACCACATTGCCCACCACCATCAATACCGCTATGGTTTCTCCAAATGCCTTTGAAATGCCCAATGAATAAGCTGCAACAATACCCGGCATGGCTTTTTTTAATACCACTTTTTTGATGGTCTCCCAATAGGTAGCTCCTAAAGAAAGGGTGGCTTCTTTTAATTCTATGGGAATACTCCTGAATACTTCCAAAAGCATGTGCAAAACAAAGGGAAGTACAGAAACCGCTAATACAATACCACCAGCCATAATGGTATACCCGGCGGTGTTAATCCCAAAAGGTGGAGCAAGCACATCGCCCACCAGTGGCACTACTACCAACACGCCCCAAACACCGTGAATTACCGAAGGTATCCCCGCCAGAATATCTATTACCGAACGCAAAACTTTTAGCATTCGGGGCGGGGCAAACTGTGTGAGGTAAATGGCTGGCAATAAGCCCATCGGGATCATAATTAACAATCCTAAAATTGATACAATAACAGAACTGAGTATAAAGGGCAAAAAACCAAACTGTCCCCGCATAGGCTGCCAGTTATCCGAAAAAAGCAGATTGGAGAAATTCTCTTGCTGTAAAATGGGCATAGATTTCAATACCAACCCCACCACAATGGCTATCGGCAATAGTAGGATAACCATCAATGCCACCATCATCCATATGGATGAAACCTTATCTTGCAGTTTTCTAATGTTTATCATATTTAAAATGGTTTTGTGGACATCATGTAGAGACGCCATATATGGCTTCTCTACAATGCGTCATCCAATTTTGCCAATTCCCGCTCTATCGTTTCTTCTGGCAGCCTGATATAACCAGCTTCGTCGATAAATTGCTGACCTTCGGTCAATATCCATTTCAGGAATTCCACAGCTGCTTGATTGGTTGTTTTTCCTTTTGATATAAAATAGAGTTCCCGTGCGGGTGGAGAAGGGTATCTACCATCACCAATGGCTTTAATCACCCCCTCTAAACTATCATAAAAATTCTCTTCATCAGAAATTTGTCCATCACCATCCACATCAATGGGAATCACATCAATACCGTCATACTTTTTGCCCGATTGAAGATCATAGGCATAAATGACATTATTATACCCAATGCCATTTTTATCCTTTTTTACTGCATCGGCCAATCCCGGATCTCCATAAACCCCAATCCCTTGTAGCTCCTCCTGACCTTTTCCTCCCAGATATTCTGCCCAGGTAGCAGCTGCACCAGATGCATCGGAACGGGTATACAATCCTATTTTCTCTTGGGTGGCACCATTGGTCACCTCTCCCCAATTGGTAATTTCCCTGGTGATAAAGATTTTCCTGAACTCTTCCTGCGTCAATCCACGCGTTTTTATCTGTTGCAATACGGGATTATTCACATTGATGGTGGGCAACACAGCATCCTTGGTTACCGACACCCACCATACGCCCTGGGCTTTCTCTTCTTCCTTGATCTCCCTGCTGAACATACCCAAATCAACAGCTTGAGAAAGTGCATCGGCAAACCCTTTTCCGGCTCCTCCAGCTGAAATATTGATCCTCACATCGGGATGAATCTTATTAAATTCTTCTGCCCAAATATTAGCCAGTGGATACAATGCCCAAGCACCTGAAATGGATATGTTACCACTAATGTGCTTGGTGCCATCTTCCTGAATGGATACATTGCCACTATTTTGTGATAATGGCCCGCAAGCAGACAAAATCAATGTAAAAAAGATAACTACATAAAAAATCGAGTACTTTGATATATTTTTCATTTTATTAATTGTTTCAGTTGTATAAATTGACTTTTTAAAGTTTAATTTCTGTATTTGTGCTTATCATAACCCTCGTGGATTTTTTAACCTTAGTAATTCAGGGGTCCAGGTAATTTGCACGAATGCAAACGAAGGCAAATTATTTCTGCTCCTGCCTTTTCCTTCAGGAAGATACTCCAATGTCTCACCTGCTATTAAAAAGTTGTAGGACACTAATACATCAGTGTAGTTATTGGGCTTAAATCGTAATCGAAGGTCATTTTCCCAACCATAAAACTTGTCCAATACCTGATTACCTGCTTGTTCATTTACATTTATGGACACTTGTGTTGCTAAAATGTGGCTGTCCCATGACAGCGTGAGCTTTTCGTTCAACTTGAAATCTTGGGCTAAGTATGGATTTATTATACCTTCATGATTGTTTGTGGAAATTTGTCTGCTGGTGTAATCCATCCTACCATTGTGCCTGTTGACCGATCCATATTGAGCCAAAAATGCCCTGGAAGTGCCATCGCTGGTATTACCATCGCCACTAAAAACCTGAGCTCCCAACCTAAGTGAATGGAAATTCGAAGTTTTATATCTGAGTTCAGGTTCAAAATAATATGCTCTGTGCCTTTCTCCTGTGTTTATTTTTCCATATTGATAATAAGAAGCAAAGGTAAGGGTGAGGTTATTATTCGAATATTCTACCCTTCCACCACTAGTAAATTTATAATGGATGGCATCGGGATTTCCAGGTTGTTGATAACCGTCGGTATAGTTAATAGTTGTTAACGAAACCTTTGGGGTAAGTTCATATTTAATGAAATTAGCCAAGAGTACCTTATACCTATTCCATTGAATATTGTAGTTGGTTTCAAAAAGCCGGGCTTCATTCTGATTAAAAGCACCGATAAAATCGACCTGTAATTTAGGCTTTTTGTAGATGAACCTCACAGCCTCGTGCCGAGCCCCTGTTTGCCTCCAATCGTTTTCAGAAAACAACCGCTGGTTGTCGTAGGATATTCTTTGACGACCAATCCTGGCTGAAATATTGTCTGTAATTTGAGGCTCAACGTAAAACTCATAAAATTGCGCATGTCCCTTCTCGTTGCGGTCGTTTTCATCGCCCCACACACGTATATCCTGCATCGAAGCATGAATTAGAAAGTTATTCGACTTAAAGGATAGATTAATTCTGGCCCTGTGGGAAGTAAAAAATGCAGCATTGGAAGTATCAGAAGGTAATTGTCGGTAGCCATACCGCAATTCGGTTCTTGGACGATATTCGATCCCTATGACCAATTCTTCCGCAAGAGAATTAGCCTCTTCCGTACTTTGAGCCAACAAGTTGCTGGACATAATTAATAGTATGAATAAGAAATTAAGATTTTTCATTTAATTATATTTTTGAAGCTTATCAAAAAACTGGAAAAATTGCTGAAGTGATAATCAACATACAAACCTTGTTACGGTCATTTGAAACAGGCATTATAATGTAGTGTATCCATAGTTTGTTTATCATTTAAATTTTACATCGCAAATATATACACATACTCTATATATTTTATAGAGTATGTGTAATAATATTTTTATTGGTTAAATGAGCCTGCTTATTAAACCATATATTTAAATATTCGTATACCTTTAAATCACATGAAAAACTTGAACAATATATCAACAAAATGGCTTAATACAGGAATTTTCTCTCCTGAATTCCCAGTTTGTTGTTGTTCTTGCTAACGCTCCCCCAATTGCCGGACATATTTTTTGTCTGCTCCAACAAATTATAATTACCTATCTTAAAAATTAAATGAGATGAATTCGACAACTATTTACCCTAATCCTTTAAACACAAAAGATAAAATACGTTCGCCAAAGCAAGGATTTGCGATGTTCCACAAAAAATTGTTGACCACTAAAACTGGTGACGAGACATTAAATAAAGAAACAATTCATGCTGACGCTACACGAAAACTTTTCAAATACTTACGAAATCATCCGCTGATTCTTGATGTGACTATAAAAAGCAATCAATTGAAGTTCAGGTTAATGAAAAATGACTTTGCCTTTAACCTGTTAAAAGCATTTTTCACTTCGAGCAGGTTAGACGGAGTAATGGTGGAAGTTAAAAAAGTAGAGAGGGAGTACTTAATAACTATTTTGAGCGGAGATATGGAAAAAATTATTGCCCATTTTAAGCATCTGTTGGAAATGGTTCATCAGGAATTGAAATTCAGGAAACTACTGAAAATACAGCTTAAATTTGACAAATTGATATCTGTTCTGACTAATCGTTTTAGACCAAAATTAGCCTAACTTTTTACTAATAGCCTATGAAAAGGATTATGGCCTCGTTTTAGCCCAGGTTTGTTCTTCACATATGGTATTATAATACTTCAACAATCGTATTTGATCATCCACTTTTTTCAATTGTAGCCCGTTGTTTTGGATAAAGAGTTCTACTTTATCCTTTTGATCGTGCATGATTGCTAAAGCATCACGCTTAAAACGCCTCACTTTTGTAAATTGGTTATCATATAAAAAATAATAATCGAAATAACCACCGTATCCGGGGATTTTCGATTCATCAAAAAGGAAAAGGCCAAATCCATCGGAACGTGTTCTTTGTTTCCTTAATAAAACGACATGACCTTCCATCATGATTTCAAAAAAGTATTGTCGTTTATTTTGCCCACTCAAACTAATCGATATAGAATAGAATAGGCGATGGATTCCGGTTTCTTCATCTACTATTGAAAATTTCTCCATCTGGTTGGGAGAATAGGTTTTAATTTTACCTTTATTAAGTATCAAAACCAATTCCTTATCAATTTCATAATAAATCTTACCTTTTATCTTTTCTCCTGTCTTAAGGTAAGCCTCACCAGCTTTCCAATATTTTAAAGGAACTTCGGTTTTGGTATTGGCCATTATTGCAAATGGCATTATCAGAAGCGCATAGAGAATAACAAAAGTTTTCATAAGCCAGATTGATTAATTATCATAAAATTACTTTCTCTTTCCTGCCTGACTCAATGATACTTTACCTATACAATAGCTATGTGCTTTTTTTTGAAAATGCACATTTTTTTAAAAGAAGGGTAATGTTGAAGTATACAATCTGAAAAAAACCAGCATAAATCCTATGTCTCGAAATGCATTTTATTATCTTTAAAGTTCACTTATTTACTTCTATCTATGCACCTGAGTCAATTAGACTGGATCATTATCGGGCTTTATTTTGTAGCCAGCATTGGAATTGGCTTATATATGTCCAAACGGGCAGGAAAAAGTACAGGAGACTTTTTCCTTACGGGGCGCAATCTGCCCTGGTACATTGCTGGAACCAGTATGGTAGCAACCACTTTTGCAGCAGATACACCACTGGCTGTAACCGAATTGGTTGCCCAGAGAGGTATAGCAGGCAACTGGCTTTGGTGGAACATGTTGTTTGGTGGAATGATGACGGTTTTCTTTTTTGCCCGGTTGTGGCGAAGAGCCAATATCGTCACGGATGCCGAATTTGTGAACATTAGGTATTCAGGCAAGGAAGCAAATTTTTTAAGGGGTTTTCGTGCAGTATACATTGGAGTTGTTTTAAATGCAGTGGTGATGGCTTGGGTAAATCTGGCTATGGTAAAGATACTTACAGTTATGTTCCCTGATATCACAATTTTTGGGTTACAGGAAATAACCATATTAGGTTTGACATTTAGTTCGCATCTGCTTGTGGTAGGTGCTATTATGATATTTGTAGCTTTCTATTCTTCCCTTTCAGGGTTATGGGGAGTATCTATTACCGATACCTTCCAATTTATTATGGCCATGGGAGGAAGTATTGCTTTGGCCATATTTGCTGTAGATCATGTAGGGGGAATCAGTGGTTTGAAACAACAGCTGGAGGGTGTGGGATGGGTGTTTGAATTTTTCCCAACAATTGGGAATGAATCGACTGGAGAACCTGAATCAACAGGTTTGTTGAAAATGGGGGTAGTTGCACTTGTAGCCTACCTTGGGGTTCAATGGTGGGCAAGTTGGTACCCGGGTTCCGAACCCGGGGGTGGTGGTTATGTGGCTCAACGCATGATGTCGGCCAAAGACGAGAAACATTCCTTGCTGGCCACCTTATGGTTTCAGGTAGCACACTATGCCGTCAGGCCATGGCCATGGATCCTTGTTGCATTGGTAGCACTTGTTTTATATCCACAAGAACCCGATAAAGGAGCAACTTACGTGATGTTGATCAGGGACTTATTGCCATCAGGTTTACTGGGTTTGTTACTCGCTGCATTCTTTGCCGCCTATATGTCTACGATAGCTTCTCAAACCGTATGGGGCACTTCCTATATAGTTAATGATTTGTTCAGACCTTTTATAAATCCCGGCCGGGATGATCAGTATTATGTAAAGATTTCGAGGATTACCACTTTCATTCTAATCATTTTCTCTTTGATTGTGACCACACAATTTCAAAAAATAAGTGATGCATGGCGGTTTATTTTGGCATTGAGTGCTGGAATTGGACCAGTACTTATATTGAGATGGTTTTGGTGGAGAATAAACTCATGGACTGAAATATCAGCTATGATTGCACCATATATTGCATTTCCCTTTCTAAAATACGTCATGAATTTGGATATTATTGAAAAGGATTATGAGATAAGTTTGTTAATACTATTAGCATGGTCTTCAATTGTATGGCTCACTATCACCTTTCTGACAAAACCAACCGAGGAACAAAAACTTATGGAATTCTACAAAAGAGTTCACCCCGGGGGAGTCGGTTGGCGAAGGATTCAGGACAAACTTCCGATGGTAAAAGGTGATACAGGATACCAACGGTTATTTGTCAATTGGATTGCGGGTTGCTTTTTGGTAATGTTCAGTTTGTTTGGTGTGGGAAAAATTATTCTGCAAAATTATTCAGAAGGAATCATTTACCTGGGAATTGCCTTTGTGGCAGGAGCAATCATTTATTTTAACCTATCGAAAGCCGGATGGGATAAAGTTGTAAAATAGTTGGGAAAACTATTTCCTGATGTTACTTTTACAAAGGTTTGTTTTGATATGAGATTTTTTTTCGTAATTTAGATTTAAGGAAAATTTATTTCGAATAGCAGATAGCGCATTCAGTCTGTTAAAAATAGAATAATCTTTATAATTTTGGTTAACCTGCAAAAAAAAGTACGCTTTTTCCAGAAGGATCTTAGGATAATATACAGTATCACCTTAATGGAGGTTTTAGGTATTGCCAGCATTTCCCCTGCTTTGCCTAAAATACAGCAACAACTTGATATTACTGCAGAACAGATCTGGCTGTTAATTACTGCATTTACACTGCCGGGAATGGTCCTTACCCTTTTTTTGGGTATTCTCGCTGACAGGTTGGGGAGAAAAACCATTTTAATACCCAGCCTTTTATTATTCGGGATTAGCGGTGGTCTTTGTGCTTTAACCAACGATTTCAACATTCTTCTGATCTTAAGATTTTTTCAAGGAATCGGGGCAGCATCGCTCAGCTCTTTGAACCTGACCATAATAGGGGATATGTATGAAAATAAATTTACCCGCGCAAAGGTAATGGATTACAATACCACTGTTTTAAGTGTAGGATTAGCTGCTTTCCCAGCTGTTGGTGGTGCACTTGCTATGTTGGCCTGGTATTTCCCCTTCCTAATTTCATTATTGGCTATTCCTATCGGTTTATGGGTCATGTTCACTTTAAAATTACCCTCTCGGGGAAACGGTCAAAATTTCAAACTATATATTACCAATGCCTATAAATGCATTCTCAAAAAAGAAGCACTGGCAATATTCTCGGTAAATATTATTTCATTTATCATCCTTTATGGTGCGCTGATCACTTACTTTCCATTTTTAATGGATACTAAATTTAATGCCTCTACTCTGTTAACAGGTAGTATCATGTCGTTAACTGCTTTTAGTGCAGGTATTACAGCTACAAAATTATCATTGATCAGAAAGTGGTTTGGAGAAAAACAACTCTTGCTGTTTTCTTTTGTCATGTATGCGATTGCATGTGCCATTATCCCCTATTGCGATCAGGTTTATTTATTATTGATTCCTGTGTTACTCTTCGGACTTGCTCAAGGTGCCAATTTGCCAAACCTGATGAATATTTTGACAAGCCTTGCCCCTATTGAACAAAGAGCCGTATTTTTATCTTTAAATGGTACCATCCTCAGAATAGGCCAAACTATTGGACCTTTCTTGATGGGTATAGTATATGGCATTTGGCATTTAGAGGGTGTTTATTTAAGCGGTAGCATCCTTTCAATGGTAATGTTTGGAATTGTATTTTTTGCCTTGGAAGAACGTGCACCACATCGCCTGGAAGATAAGGTGGCACATCAATAGTTTTATAATTAAAAAAAGGCAGGGTTTTTGTGAAGTAATTCACTGGTGCTAAAGAAATTAGAAAAGGAGGACGAATGCCAGCACGAAATTTTAAAGCCGTAATCATTGACCTTAAACAAGTAATTTCAGCTCCACAAGAGTTATTATCACGCGTTTGGGGAATTGCTCTTGATGAATACCTTGATCAGGAAAAACCAGTTAATCTCCAGTTCAAAAATGAATTGAAGGGTTTGTTTGAGAAAAGCCCTAATGAAGAAGCTATTTTAAATCTTCTACATTCAAAAAACATCGTTCTACCGGAGAAGAGTCTGGACAAAAAAGAACAGCTTACCCTATCAGGGCTTGTTAGCAAAAGTGAATCTGTATTTCTGGATATTATTTCAAATGAAGGATTAAATACATTTTCCGATACCATCAATCAAATTAAGCGATGGAAATCCAGAGGATTAAAAATTGCACTGGTATCGACATGTAAAAACACTCGGGATATCCTAAAAATAGCTCAGGTAGATAATAACTTTGACTTTATTTATAATAGTCCAACAGAATCAGAAAAATCAGGCAAACTTTCCAATGAAGCTTATAGTTATATTTGCAAGAACCTTGATGCCCTTCCCGAGGAAACAGTGCTGATAGTAAACAATATCAATAGTGTGAAAACCGGCAAGGAAGTTAATTTTGGTTTAGTGGTGGGCATGGTTCGTCAAGGATCAAAAAGAGAAATGTTGCAAAATGGGGCCGATGTTGTGGTAGAAAATATGGAAGAATTGAAATCCATAGGCCTGAAAAAAAGTTTTAATTATGAATTTCGATGAATTGCCTTTGCTTTCCGAAGGACTGATAGAAATACAAGAACAACTTAAAAGCAGGAAACCTGCTATTTTTTTGGATTATGATGGCACACTTACCCCAATTGTACCCAATCCGGAAGATGCTATTTTAACAGATGAAGCCCGTCAAATGCTGAAAGAATTATCTCAACGCTGCTTTTTGGCTATAGTTTCAGGAAGGGACAGGGCCGATGTTAAAAATTTGGTAAACTTAGATGAGCTCATCTATTCAGGGAGTCATGGTTTTGACACAAGTGGTCCCGATTTCAGCATTCAGCATGAAGGTGGTAAAAAGTTGTTGCCTCAGTTTGATAAGGCTGAAAAAGATTTGGTGGAGCAATTATCAAAGATTCCGGGTGCAAAAGTAGAGCGAAAGCTGTTTGCCATTGCCATTCATTACCGTCATGTGGATGAACATTTAGTAGAAAATGTTCATAAAATAGCAGATGCCTGTCTGAATAAATACCAAGGCTTTAAAAAAGCAGGTGGTAAAAAGATCATCGAATTAAAACCTGACATCGATTGGAACAAGGGAAAGGCAGTATTATGGCTTTTAAATAAATTTAACCTGAACCAACCAGATATTCTTCCTATATATATTGGTGATGACTTTACCGATGAAGATGCTTTTTCGGCATTGAAGGAAATTGGAGGAGTCGGTATTTTGGTCGGTGATCATGGTCAGCAGTCAGAGGCCAACTTCAAATTAGACCATCCGGAAGAAGCCGTGGAATTCCTGAAAGAGATGATCCAGGTTTTGGACGGAAATCAAAAATAGCTTTATTCAGTTAAACTCTGGACATAAAAAAACCCGCCGTGTGATTCCGGCGGGTATGTATTTGGGTTTATACTACTTTCTCTAAACTTCAGCTGCTTCCTTTTTATGTTCATCAGCCAGCTTATGTTGAATATCAGGTGGTACCGGAACATACTCAGCAAATTTGCTCAGGAAACTTGCTTTACCCTGTGTAAGTGATTTCAAAGTGGTTGAATATTTATACAATTCAGACAAAGGAGTCCGAGCTTTTATTACCTGATAACCATTTTCTGAATCCATACCCATTATGATTGATCTCCTACCCTGTAGATCCGTCATTACTTCTCCCATCAAATCTTCAGGAACAAACACTTCCATGTCGTATACTGGCTCCAGTATTTTAGGATTCGCCTGCTCAAAAGCTTGTTTGAAAGCTTGGGCACCAGCAATTTTAAATGAAATATCATTTGAATCAACCGGGTGCATCTTCCCATCATACACCATTACCCTTACATCACGAACATAAGAACCTGTAATAGGCCCTACTTCCATTTTTTCCATCACACCTTTTTGAATTGAGGGAATAAACCTGGCATCAATTACCCCTCCCACAATACAATTGTAAAACACTAATTTGCCACCCCAATCAAGTTCTACGACCTCCTTGTTTCTGACTGAAAATTCCGTAGGCTCGGGCATACCTTCATAATAAGGCTCGATTTTAAGAAATACTTCCCCGAACTGACCGGAACCTCCTGATTGTTTTTTATGACGGTAAGATGCCGATGATGCTTTTTGAATTGTTTCCCGATAAGGGATTCTTGGTTTCAAATAGTCTATTTTAATATTATAAATCTTATCAAGCTTCCATTGTGTAACAGCCAAATGCAACTCACCCTGGGCTTCAAGAATCATTTGCCGCAATTCCCTTGAATAATGCATCTTGATGGTCTGATCTTCTTGTTGGATGTCTTTTAAAGCTTCACCCATCTTTTCATCATCATTTTTACTTTTGGGAGCTACTGCTGTTCTGATCCTGTGAGGTGGGAATTCGATTGGTTTCACGGAATCGCCATCTTTTACACCCAGCGTCTGATTCGTATCAGTATCTTTCATTTTCAAAGTAGCCCCAATATCACCGGCAACCAATTTTTCTACCTGGGTTCTGTTTTTGCCGTTCATAATGAACAACTGATTCATTCTTTCAGTAGAGCCTGATTGATGATTTACCAGATCCATTCCTGATTTAACTTCACCAGAACAAACTTTGAAATAATTTATTTTCCCAAGGTAAGGTTCTACAAGTGTCTTAAATACAAAAAGTACCGGAGGTTTGGATGGATCACAAATAATATCTTTGCCATCAACGGTTTTTTCTGGCGGCATATCCCTTGCAGATGGTGCCACGTTGTCGATAAATCCCATCAATCTGCCACTACCCATATTATTTTTCGATGAAAGACAGAATATCGGATACAAATCACGGTTCATCATACCAATTTTTATCCCTTTCCTCATTTCATCTTCATTCAGGGAACCTTTCTCAAAATACAATTCCATCAGACTTTCATCATTTTCAGCCGCTTTTTCTACCAGCTCATTGTGAAGTTCTGTTGCCCGATCTTTTTCACTATCAGGAATAGGCATTTTTTTCGGTTTTCCACCTTCTTTGGGAAACTGATACATGGTCATCTTCAGCAAGTCGATGATGGAATCGAAACCATCTCCCTGGTTTAAGGGGTATTGCATCAATACAGCAGCTGAGCCAAATCTGTTTTTAATGGATTCCAAACTCGTGTCAAAGTTTGATTTTGGATGATCCAATTGATTGAGGGCAAAGATGATAGGTTTATTAAACCGTTCTATTGATTTCCAAATTAATTCTGTTTGTACTTCTACCCCATATTGGGCATTGATCAACATCAGCCCGGTATCAGCTACCCTGGTAGCCGCTATCACCTCTCCCACAAAATCATCCAGCCCGGGCGTATCAATAATATTAATCTTATAATCTCTCCATTCAGTATGCAGGATGGTAGCATATACCGAATTTCCACGTTCATGCTCCACTTCATAAAAGTCAGATACGGTATTTTTATCTTCTACAGTACCCCTTCTGTTAATTAATCCTGCTTCGAATAACATGGTTTCCGCTAAAGTAGTCTTACCAGATTTAGCGCTGCCCAGCAACACTATATTCTTTACGTGTTTGTCATCGTATACTTTCATAGATAGTCAAGATTTAGGATTAAAAATAAATTCACGAAATGCTTTCGTGTAACATAAATAATAAATTTTACCGAAGAGTACAAAAAAATACCAATGATTTATATGGCTTAGAATAAGAAAAATATAAAATACACTGTAGAAAATGATTAGAAATTTTCAAATTAATAAATATCGACTGTTTGAAATCATTTTGGTGGTTTTGTTAATTATATCAATTAGGGGTTATTGATAACAATCTTACGGGGAGGTTTAAATAAATAGTTCTTATTGACTAATTTTGCAATTCTTTTTAAAAAATGAAGAATTATAGAAATTTCTGTATCATCGCGCACATAGATCACGGGAAAAGTACCCTTGCTGATCGGTTATTGGAAACTACCGGAACTGTTTCAGACCGGGAAATGATGGCCCAATTGCTTGACAGCATGGATTTGGAACGTGAAAGAGGCATTACCATAAAAAGTCATGCCATTCAAATGCTGTATAAGTATCAAGGGGAGGAGTATGTTTTAAACCTGATTGACACACCCGGCCATGTGGATTTCTCCTATGAAGTGTCACGTTCAATAGCAGCATGCGAAGGAGCCTTGTTGATTGTAGATGCCTCCCAGGGTATTGAAGCACAAACCATCTCCAACTTGTATCTGGCGATGGAACACGAGCTGGAAATAATTCCTGTCCTAAATAAAATTGATCTTCCCGGAGCACGGATTGAGGAAGTGAAAGATGAAATTGTGGACCTATTGGGTATTGAAAGGGAACACATCCTGTCAGCCAGTGCAAAAGAAGGATTGGGGATAAAGGAAATACTTGATAAAATAGTAGAGGTGGTGCCTCACCCCAAAGGCGATCCGGATGCGCCTTTGCAAGCGATGATTTTCGATTCCGTTTATAATTCATATCGGGGAGTGGAAGTAATATTCCGTGTATTTAATGGCACTATAAAAAAAGGCGACAAAGTAAAATTTGTAAATACTGGCCGCATATATGATGCGGAGGAAATAGGAATTCTCAAGCTAAAACAAGACCCAAAGGAATCCATCAGTGCTGGAAATGTGGGTTATCTCATCTCGGGCATTAAAGTAGCAAGAGAGGTAAAAGTAGGTGATACCATCACACAGGTAAATCATCCTGCCCCTGCGGTAAAGGGTTTTGAAAATGTAAAACCGATGGTATTTGCAGGTATTTATCCTGTAGAAACCTCTGAGTTCGAGGAGTTGCGGAATTCTATGGAAAAGCTGCAGTTGAATGATGCTTCTCTGGTGTGGGAACCTGAAACTTCAGCTGCATTAGGTTTTGGCTTCAGATGTGGCTTCCTCGGAATGCTCCATATGGAGATTGTACAGGAAAGGCTGGAGCGTGAATTTGACATGACAGTAATCACTACTGTCCCATCTGTTCAGTTTCATGCTATAAAGAAGGATAATACCATCTTAAAAGTAAGTGCTCCTTCTGAAATGCCTGATCCGGGTTCCATTTCACATGTGGAAGAGCCATTTATCAAAGCTCAGATCATTACAAAAGCTGACTTCCTGGGAAATGTAATTGCTTTATGTATGGAAAAGCGCGGAGCCATTAAAAATCAGGTATACCTTACCACCGATCGGGTAGAACTTACTTTTGAACTACCGTTGGCTGAGATAGTATTTGACTTTTTTGACAAACTAAAAACCATCTCCAGAGGATATGCTTCCCTTGACTATGAACTGATCGGTTACCGCCAGTCAAACATGGTGAAGCTCGATATCATGCTGAATGGAGATAAAGTAGATGCACTATCCGCAATTGTCCATCGCGACAAAGCTTATGAATGGGGAAGACGGCTTTGCGAAAAGTTGCGAGAGTTAATTCCACGGCAACAGTTCGAAATAGCTATACAAGCTGCTATAGGTACAAAAGTAATTGCCAGGGAAACCGTAAAAGCACTTCGTAAAAATGTATTGGCAAAATGTTATGGTGGAGACATTTCCCGTAAACGAAAACTGCTGGAAAAACAAAAGAAAGGTAAAAAACGGATGCGCCAGGTGGGAAATGTAGAAATTCCACAAGAAGCATTTATGGCTGTACTAAAACTGGAATAGCAAAAACAAGAATATGCAGATATTAGATGGCAACAAAGTAGCTGCCGAAATAAGGCAGGAAATATCAGAAAAAGTTGAAATATTCAAGAATGAAGGAGGCAAAATCCCCCACCTGGCAGCTATTTTAGTGGGTGAAGATCCAGCCAGCCAGACATATGTGAATCATAAAGTGAAGGATTGTGAAAGTGTGGGATTTAAATCTACCTTGTTACGCTATCAATCAGACATCACCGAAACACAATTGATCACCGTCATTCATGAATTAAACAACAACCCGGACATTGACGGATTTATTGTTCAGTTGCCATTGCCTGTTCATATTACAGTAGCGAATGTCATTGCTGCAATTGATCCTGCCAAAGATGTTGATGGGTTTCATCCAATAAATATAGGGAGGATGGCCAAAAATTTACCTGCCTTGATCCCTGCAACCCCAAATGGCATCCTGATGCTGTTACAAAAATATCAGATTGAAACCAAAGGCAAACATTGTGTGGTACTTGGCAGAAGTGATATTGTGGGTTCTCCCATGAGTATTCTGATGTCGCGGCGGGGTTATCCTGGCGACTGCACCGTTACGGTTTGCCACCGATCTACTGTCGATATTCCCAGCCATACTCGCCGGGCAGATATTTTAATTTCTGCACTCGGAATGCCCGGTTTTGTAAAAAAAGATATGGTAAAAGAAGGTGCGGTAGTGATTGATGTGGGCACCACGCGCGTGGTTGATCAAACCAGAAAATCTGGTTTTGCTTTAAAAGGTGATGTGGAATTTAGTGAAGTTGCTGAAAAGTGCAGCTATATTACACCAGTTCCCGGTGGTGTAGGTCCTTTGACACGTGCCTCATTATTGTACAATACTTTACTTGCTGCTCAAAAAACCATTTATTCCTGATTTTGAACCAACAAATTACTGACGGAACCTCATTGCCATTGATGGAAGCATTCTATACCCTACAGGGAGAAGGATTTCATCAGGGAAAAGCCGCCTATTTTATCAGGTTGGCCGGCTGCGATGTGGGATGCCACTGGTGTGATGTAAAAGAATCTTGGGATGAAAACCTGCATCCTATTTTAGCAGTAGACAAAATTGTAGCAGAAGCAAAAAAACATCCTGCACGAATTGCTGTGATCACCGGAGG
Organism: Bacteroidota bacterium; assembly: GCA_023393375.1. GTDB lineage: Bacteria > Bacteroidota > Bacteroidia > Cytophagales > Cyclobacteriaceae > JAEWLI01. The sequence continues at coordinate 10,808 of JAEWLI010000139.1, read as the reverse complement.
TGAGCCCCTCATCTATCCACTTGAGTTTATTACCAAAACGCTTCATGAAAACGGCTTTTTGACACATATTGAAACTTCAGGTTCTCATCCTTTAACCGGTATGTGGGATTGGATATGCCTTTCTCCAAAGAAATTCAAATCTCCATTGCCAGAAATCCTGCCTGTTGCGCACGAGTTGAAAGTAATAATTTTTAACAAAAGCGATATGGAATGGGCCGAAAGTTATGCCCAACAGGTCAATCCACAATGCCACCTCTACCTTCAACCAGAGTGGAGCAGGGCAAAAGAAATGTTGCCGATGATGATTGACTATGTAAAAAACCATCCGAAATGGCGGATTTCCTTGCAGGTGCATAAATACCTGGAGATACCATAATCTCCGGGTACTTACTTCCGGATTAATCCGTTAATTTTACAATCATTTCTAAATGTATGAAACAAAAAGTAGCATTGGTTTTATCCAGTGGCGGTGCCCGGGGTTTGGCCCACATTGGAGTCATAGAAGAATTAAATAATCAGGGTTTTGAAATATCTTCTATCTCAGGATGTTCTATCGGAGCTATCGTGGGAGGATTTTATGCTGCTGGTAAACTCGACATTTATAAAAACTGGATCTGTCAGCTGGATAAAATTGATGTATTCAAGCTTCTTGATTTTACATTTAATGCCCAAGGGTTTATCAGGGGCGAAAAAGTATTCAGGGTGATGGAAGAAATGATCTGCGACTGCAACATTGAAGATTTGTCCGTTCCTTTTTGTGCAGTGGCTACAGATGCACTTAATCAATGCGAAGTAGTATTTGATAGTGGCTCGCTTTATCAGGCATTAAGGGCATCATCTGCTATTCCTACTGTGTTGAAACCCGTAGCAAGGGATAACAGGATATTAATAGATGGTGCGGTTTTGAACCCCGTACCAGTGGACAAAATCAAACGTACTGAGGGAGATTTACTGGTAGTGGTCAATGTAAATGGCTCTTTCCCATTACCAAAATGCCCGGCCCCTTTGACTGAAACTGAGGTAAAGAAAGAAATGGCTTACCGTGAGAAAATAGACCTTTTCAGGAAAAAACTTTCAGCTATGTTTCCAAAAAGTGAGAATGTAGAGGTAAAGAAGATGGGTTTTTTTGATATTCTGAACCGATCACTTGATTTGATGCAGGATCAACTGGCTAATCTTACTATTCAAAAGTATGAACCAGATATTTTAGTGGAGATCTCCCGGGAAACCTGTAGTACATTCGAATTCTATAAGGCTAAAGAACTGATTGACGAAGGCAGGAAAGCTTTTTCCTCAGCCAACCAAAAATATTTTGAATCGGAAGTTATCCTGAATGCAAAATCAAATTAATCCTTTATCAATTTTCCTTAGTTCCAGCAATAACGACTTCGTATCAGTTTTTCCTGACCAATTATATTGTTCTTTTAATAGCCATTCAGCAGCTTTTTCCACTTCAATAGAAGGATAAAAATGATCCCGGATATCATTCATATATTTAAATATCCTGAACCCGTTCATCCAGTGAAAAAACTTTTTATAAAACGTCTCAATTTGTGGTGAGGAGGATTTCATTTCTTCAAGCACCTTTTCAAAGTCGTTCTTTTGCAGGTATGTTTTAATACTTTCCGGCAATTTCTGAATTAGCATTTTGTAATGGGTAGTGTGGTAATATTCCTGCCAGTTATTTATAAATTCCCGTAAATCCCGATAGCTTCGGGGATCATAAACCAGTAATTTTGGGCTTTCATTTTCCAACAATACTCCCATAGCCTTGCCTGTACCAAAAGGCACTCTGTCTGATATCCTCGGTGAGGGCTTTACACAAGTTCGCGTAATCTCTCCAAACCCTTTTAATGGAAAAAGCTTCTGCAAAAAATAAAAATCCTCCCCGGCTTTACGTTTGTTCATCCCTCCTTGTTTTTGATAAACTGATGATCTCACTGCCATGCAGGAACCTACCGTTTGGAAGGCATAGGGAAAACCGGTATATCGCAAAGCATGGACATGGTACCGCAAATACAATTCATACTGAAGGATAGCTTCGTAATAAACGGGTTTCAAAACTCCTTCCAATGGATGTTCGTAATATATGTTTGCCGCCGGTATGTGTTTGTTAGTAAAGTATCTTTCTATTTCAAGTAGGTAGTTGTTATCACATGTACAATCTGCGTCATATCCTACAATGATACCATCTTCATGAATACTGGGATTAACAGATCTTAATTTTTCAAATTGCCTGACGGCTTCATCCATGGCAATTTTTCTGGCCAATCCCACTCCTGCATCTTTTGCAGGAAGGTCTTTCAGCCAAAGAATTTTAAAGTACAGTCTCGATGAATTAATTCCTGATGACCAAGCCACAGCTTTTTCATAACTCTTGCGGTTTATTTCATTTGACACACCCCCGCAATTTTCAGGTTGATTGATCAATACAATTACCATCACATCACATTTGGGCAATTCACAATCAGCTAATGACTGAAGCGAGTGCAACAAATCAGGTTCGTGAAAAGCGGGTATGGTGACGATGATACCAGGATTTTTTGGCTGAACTTCTTCTGAAATCACCGGAGGATAAGCATAACGGGTGATGTAGAGGTTTTTTTCCTTTTTCATGGCGACAGCCGCTTGATCTGCCAGTTTCCATCGGGTTGTAATAGAAAAACTATCCGGTCGTGCAATCTACTTGGCCTGCCTTGCCAGAATTCTATACGAGTGGGCTTAATCGCAAAACCACCCCAATGAGGAGGTCGGTCAACTTTTTTCCCCACATATTTTAAAGCATATGATAGAAATTTTTGCTTCAAGTGTGTTCTGTTGGGAATCTCCTGACTTTGATCAGAAGCCCACGCCCCCAGCTGACTTTTCCGGGGCCTGCTTTGAAAATAATTATCAGAAGTATTGGCCTCAGTTTTTGACACATCGCCTATGATGTTTACCTGCCGTTCCAGTTGTGGCCAGAAAAAAGTAATGGCAGCATGTGGATTATCAATTAGTTGTCGTCCTTTGTTGCTGTTGTAATTGGTATAAAATGTAAATAATCCTGATTCAACACCCTTTAATAGTACAACCCGTGAACTTGGGATGCCTTTTGGAGTAGCGGTTGATAAAATAAAAGCAGTGGGATCCGGCATCTTGGATTCGATTGCCTCATCCAGCCATATTTTAAATTGCAGAATTGGATCTGCATTTACATCCTTCTTACTTAGTTGCTTATTTTTATAATCAGTCCTTAGGCCGGCAATATCCTCCTTCATATCAATTGTTTATGTATGCAATAATACAAAGTTTTTGAGAAAGTTATGTGTTAGAAGTTCCTGCTTTACAATAGTTATTGTAATTTGCAGAGATAAAATAAATGTGTGTACCGAACTTAATGTGAGGTTTTTTGTTTTGAAAAAACAACCTTAAATAATACTTATCTCGTTTTTATAAAAATAAAAACAAAAAGGTAAGTCGAAGCAAATTTTAGTTGTTATGAACTATTTCAATTATCATAATTCGTTACAGCCAAAGAAGGGGGATTTATTAATTTCCGAACCATTTTTACCGGATCCGAATTTCGAACGAACGGTGGTGTTGCTGTGCGAACATAATGATGAAGGATCTTTTGGTTTTGTTTTGAATAAACCTTCACTGTTGAAATATGGTGATTTGTTTGAAGAAACCAACGGTTTTAATGCCCAATTATATATTGGCGGCCCGGTACAGCAAGATACCCTTCACTTTATTCATAGGGCAGGTAAATTAATTGAAGATAGTGTGAAAATAGGAAAGGGGATTTATTGGGGGGGCAATTACGAACAATTGCAGGTATTGATCGATACGAAACAACTAAACCCTGAGGATTTTAAATTTTTTATTGGTTATTCGGGTTGGGGTGCCGGACAACTCGAAATGGAACTAAATGAAAAAACATGGATTGTGTCTAATGTAGCTACTGCCAAACAGGTTTTTGACCTCGATGCCGAAAAATTATGGAAAATAGTTTTGGACAATATGGGAGGAAAGTATAAAATGATTTCAAATTATCCCATCGATCCACGTTTAAATTGACGTATTTTCTTAGATTTGCATAATTTTTGAAGAAAGGCTGTGTAAATCTCTTAAAAGAAATTTTAGCCTATTATTAGACTTTCAAGTAAAGTTATGATTAGTAATTCCGACAATACGCGCAAGTATTCCAAAGAACAGGATTTCCTTAATGAAGAGGAAGAATTAAGGAATAATACTGAATCTGAGGAAACTGGTGAAAATTCATCTGAGGATGACACTTCTACTCAAGAAAATCAGGAGGATATGGTTCAGGAAGCTGAAAAATCCCAGGATGATCATGTGGAAAAAATACAAAAAACTGAAAATCCGGATGAAACCGATGAGGAAATAAAAGCCGCATTGGTATCGGGAGGCCACATTGATGAAAAAGCAAAAGTGGAAGAAAAATCATCCGAGAAAGGTGAGAATGAAGCTTCTTCTGCAGATGAATCATCTGAAACGTCTAATGAAACGCAGGAAAATCTGAAAGCACCTTTGGATGACAATAATGATCCGGGAATGCAAATGGAAGAAATGAGTACGGTAGAGGAGATGGATGACATTGGCCAAAGTGAGGAGGATTTTGCCAAAGAAGAAGAGGATAAGGAAGAAGAGAAGGAAGAAGAGGAGAAAATAGATTACGCTACCTATACCAAAGCACAATTGGTTGCAGCTGCTGCTGATCTATTGAAAGAAGAAAATGTAAGAAAAGCTGATAATACCCTTAAGGAAATAAAAGGATTCTACACTGACATCTATTCAAATGAAAAGCAAGAAGCTCTTGATAAATTTATTGCTGAAGGGGGAGTAGCCGATGATTTTGATTACAACGGTGATGATTTGGATGCCAAATTTGAATCAGCTGCCCGTACCATCAAAGAAAAGAAAGACAAGTTTTTGGCTGAAATGGAAAAAAGCCGGGAACAAAATCTGGCGGCCAAAAACAATATCCTGGAGAAACTTCGAAAGCTTGTTGATTCGGAAGAAAATACTACCAGCATCACGGCACTGAAAGAAATTCAAAATGAATGGCGGGCGATTGGCCCTGTTCCAAGCCAGTATGTAAGAAGCCTTTGGGCCAATTACAGTGCGCTGATCGACAGGTTTTATGACAACAGAAGCATTTATTTTGAACTGAAGGAACTGGACCGGAAAAAGAACCTGGAAGCCAAGATTGACATTTGTGAGCGGGCTGAGAAGCTTGCGAAAATGGAAAATCTTAAAGAAGCCATCAAGGAGCTGAACGATCTTCATGAAGAGTATAAACACATTGGGCCAGCACCACGCGAGGAACAGGAAGCTTTGTGGAAGAGGTTTAAAGCAGCATCTGATATCGTGTATACCCGTAGGAGGGATTTTGTGGAAAACCTGAAAACCAACCTGAAACAAAACCTTGATGAAAAACACAGGCTCAGTGATGCAGTACAGGAATATGTGAATTTTGATTCAGATAAAATCACTGACTGGAATGCCAAAACCAAAGAGGTGCTGGAACTACAGAAAAAGTGGGAAGCAATTGGTGGCTTGCCAAGAGAGCATGCCAGGGATATCAACAAACAATTTTGGACAGCATTCAAGAAGTTTTTCAATAATAAAAGCAACTTCTTCAAACGCTTGGAAGGACAACGCGATAGCAACCTTAAGCTCAAGGAGGAGTTGATCACCCGTGCCGAGAACCTGAAAGAGAGCGATGATTGGGAAAAAACAGCCAATGAGTTAAAGGAACTGCAGCGGGAATGGAAAGAAATTGGCCCTGTACCCGAAAAGGTCAGGAATGAAATATACCAAAGGTTTAAGAAAGCTTGTGATGCCTTTTTTGAAAGAAAAAGATCTACTCAAAAGGAAACTGAGAAGGATTATGTCGTAAACCTGAGACGGAAAGAGGAGATTTGTGCCACTATTGAAAAATTGGCTGCCGATAAATCGAGTGACATCGAGCAGGTAGAAGAATTGTTGGACGAATACAACGGAATAGGCTTTGTGCCCCGCAATTCTATCAAAACCATTCAGAAGCGTTTTAACAAGGCTGTAGAAAGCTTTGCCACACAAGCTCCGGAGTTATCGTCGGAAGACCGCAGAGATCTGGTGACTGCCGCACAATATCAAAAACTAAGGAGCAGCCCCAATGCCAATAAGAAAATACAGCGGAAAGAAAACTCCATCAGACGGCAGATCGGTGAGTTGGAGAATGACATAGCGTTGTGGAAAAATAACATTGAATTTTTTGCCAGTTCTGCCAGTGCAGAAAAGCTGAAGGAAGAATTTAATGAAAAAATAGCCAATGCACGCAAAGAATTGGATGAACTGAAACAACAATTAAAAGTGATCAGGACAATTTAATATTTTAGTGGTAAATCGGTTTGCGAATATAAAAAAGCATCCTATATTTGCGGTCGGTTTTAGAATAAGGAATGCCTCCTTAGCTCAGCTGGTAGAGCAACTGACTTGTAATCAGTAGGTCGCTGGTTCGATCCCGGCAGGGGGCTCAAAGGCAGCAGTAAGCTGCCTTTTTTTATGTATTTTGTGTACATATTATATTCTCCGTCAACCGACAGGTTCTATATTGGCAATCACATGATATTATAGGTCGATTAGAGCAGCAAAATAATCATGAATTCAAAGGTTCATTTACAAGTTATAAGACCTATAAGATTTTTGAAACCTTATAGGTCTGGACAGGTCTGGTCAGGTCTATTCCTTAAAGGTCAATTATTTCTACCTTGGGATAAATCGTTTGTTGATGGAATTGTATAAAGGATTTCTTATCTCCAAACCATCTTATTACTTCTTCCCTCATTAGAGCGGTTGGCGCATCGCTAATCAGGGATTTATAGCTATCATACTGCCACTCACCCACCTGGTTGGTTAGTTGATGATGAACTGCATTTTTGTGAATATACCAAATATAGTTGGTGAAATCTTCTGATTCGGCAACTTTACTCCGCTTAAGGTAGTCCATGAACAATGCTCCTTTACGTTTATGCATTTTATTGAATGCTTTGGTATAGCTGTTTAAAAGATTACTGAACCTTTCCATGATAAAATCGCAAATATCATGTTGCAGATGCTGAAAACCAACTTTTTTGACATCTTCAAAATGCTTAATGATGGTTGCCTCATCGCCAATTTTTACCATTAAATGAAAGTGGTTAGGCAGTAGAGAATAGCAATATATTTTACAGCTAGAAGATGTATGGTGTTTTAATTTTTGGAGAAAGAATAAATAATTTTCAGATACTAAAAACAACTTTTCATTACCAACAGCTCTTGAAAAAAGGTGATAGGTGTGATTTGGCATAAGTTGTTGATGATAATCCATAAAGAGCTTTTTTTAGACACCCCAATTTATGCAAAATCAATTAGATAACCAAGAATCCTATAAGGTTTTAAAAACCTTATAGGATTACTCACCATTGTAACAGAAACATTTTAAATCTGTGTAATCTGCGTAATCGGTGAAAATCCGTGATCCAATGGCAAGATCATCAGGTTGGGTGAACTCGGTACATTTAGTATATCAGGTAGTAGTGAAGGTCATGAAAAAGAAGAAGAAGTAACAGCGAAAAGTATCAAGAGTGTAAAATGTTTGTTTCGTCCGGGCAAAGAATTAATCACAGCGTTAAAAACCTTTCAGTTTACCAAAAAGAAAGGAACAGTGAGTGCAAACTCCCAGCCATCAAATTGATGGATAAAACTTAAAAAGTACTTTATCATATGTTACCAAAAGCTTCGAATTATCATCGAAGCTTTTATTTTTAGGTATGTTCGATGGGCGAATAGGACAATATCTAATCTTGATTATTATATATCATTAATCATCCTCTTTTTTGGGCACTAGGAATGGCATCAGAAAATATGTCAATGAAGATTAATTAGGCGAAGAAAAGGGCTAGGTAGTAAAACATCCATCCAGAAAAAGTTGAAGTTAAACATTGGCGACGGATTGATCCAATAACCAGACCTTAATTTCTGTACCTTTATCCAATTGGCTTTCTATCGAAACCTTGCCGCCTGAAGAGCATGGATATATTGCTGGCGTATAACTCCATCCCGCAACAAACTTGTGTTCCCCCACGTAAATCGTTCTTGCCCAAGGATATCTGTCATAAGAACATCTGTCATCAGGCGATATTTTTTATTATATATTTATAATAAACATAAAATATATCTATTACATATCTATAATAATGTCAGATGCCTTCCCCTGCGATTTTAAAAGGTAGGCTTATCATTCTCGTTTTTGGGCAAAAAGCCAGTCCATAACCCCGGGTGTAGCTTGAATATGGGGCCAAACATGATGACCCACATCGGGAAACTCAGTATAAAGAGGATTGCCACCGGCATTTTTGATGGCCTCAACCATCTGTCTTGATCCGCTAGCGGGAACATTTCTGTCTTTACTTCCATGGAATGCCCACACGGGAACATCTACCATATTATCAGCAAGTTGGGGATTACCCGCTCCACAAAATGGAATGGCAGCGGCAAACATGTCCGGACGAGTACCTATGAAATACCATGATCCCATACCACCACCCGAACCACCGGCCACATAACGCCTTTTTTCATCAATTTCAAATTCTTCCTCCAAAGCACGAATGGTTTCAAAAACCAGGGAATCTGCCCCCGGATAATTTGGAATTCCTCCCCAACTATGACCCGAAGGGCATTGAGGTACAAATAGAAAAGCAGGATATTTTTCCCTGTTCAGGGAATCTGAAAGCATTGCTGCCGGTTCTTCCACTAATATATGTCTTGGTTTATCAGGTGGACGCATCCATGTGCCACCATGCAGGCATACCACCAAAGGGTATTTTTTGTGCGAATCATAATCCAGTGGTTTCATCAAAAGATATTGCAATGAATCTCCATCGCTGTTCACAAAAATTCTATTTTCAAATGGTTCGGCCAATTTTCTCGATATTTCAGGCTTTCTTTTTTCCCAATCCAACTTCCAATAGCATTCAGTAGCAACCTCACTCCCCTTGTAAAGGAGAAGTATCAAAGTTATCACAGCAAAGGTAGCTAACGAGCCAATCGTAAATTTTTGTAAGTTGGAGCTTTCATGCACTTCTTTCAATGATCTTATCTCGTCCCAAAAATTCAAAATATAAAAGATGGAAATTAGAGGTGAAATAAATGTAATCCACTTACCGATATTTTGCAGCATGTTTTGAATTTGCAAATCTACAGTATTCACAAGTCCAATGATGAGGAATATTGTAATGAGGTTGGTGGCAAATGTAAAAATACCGACTGTTTTTAACCAAGGCCTTTCTCTTGATTTAGAGACTATAAGAATAATGGCATAGAGGCTTCCAACTAATAATGCAATATAGGTAACTGGCATAAAAAACTTCCCCAACTTTTCTGACTCATATACATGTAAATGAAGGATTGATTGACCAATAATTGCAAAAGATAACAATATGCCTGAGGTAAAAGCCAACCAGTACTTCTTATAGTAAAAATATTTCAACAAAATGGTAAACGCAGCAATGTATAAGAGGATATAGAAAACCGACCAGCTATAAAATGAATGAAGCTCCAGTGGATAAGTTAATAGCAATTGTACTATGTTGTGAAGTAAACCGGCAAATATGGTCAAACCCAAAATAAAGATTCCAAATATGTACAAATTACGATTCATCGTAGTGTTATTTTGAGATAGTGAATTAAATATATACATAAAGTTTTATTTTTCTACCATTACAAAATACGATTCCAATGGAGTAATTGCAAAATTTTTGCTATGCATGCGAACTTTTTTCGGATTCGAATAATATTTTATGGATAAGTTTCCTTTCATGATATAAAATATTGGTCGTAAAAAATTCATCGAATAACCTTCGTATTTACCCCGGGTTTAATATAAGCCCAAAATCCATTAGGAATTTACAAACCAGATTTTACATCATGGCTCTTACCAAATCTCATTCCGACAAAAAATCATCTTCATTATCAAATAGTTTTTCAGGAGAAAATGTAATATTATTTTCCGTGATGAAAATTTATAGATATGAGATATCTATATTATTTCTATTTTTTTTACTTCCAATTGTATTTTTAATCGTTTACTTACACCCTAATATTATTACTATTCCAACTATTCGCATAATTAATCCATGTTTTTGACTTTTATCCTTACAGACAAGCCCTAAAAATTACATCATGAGGATTTATAGATGTACAGCATAAAAACCGCTGTAAAAAATTTTTTTTTATGAAATGAAATGGAACAGATTGAACTTTTAAAATAAAAAAACCCACTTACATTTGTTTCAACATTTAACAATTGGTTTAACAAATTAACAAAACAAAAGATCATGAAAAAATTAATTTTATCAGCTATTATTGTTTTAGCTATTGGTACAGGTGCTTTTGCTCAAAGCTCTTCTTACAAAGCCTTTAAGGTAGATTTAGGTGTGTTATACGGTTTACCTATGGGAAGTGATTATTACACTGGTGGTGTGGGCTTCTATTTGGAACCTAAATACAACATCTCTGATGCAATTGCTTTGGGTCTTCGGATGGAGATAGCAATATTAGGAGGTGCAGATGTTAATGGTCAGAGCGTGAGTGTATCCAGTTTAGGTTCATATTTATTGACAGGTGATTATTATCTTGGGACTAGTTCTGTTAGACCTTATGTTGGAGCTGGAGTTGGTATTTATAGTACAGAATCATTTGAAATAGTAGGCAATGAAATACGTGGAGCAAAAGTTTCAAAATTTGGTTTTGCTCCAAGAGTAGGTTTATTGTTAGGACATTTC
>JAEWLI010000116.1 GCA_023393375.1 Bacteroidota bacterium | reverse complement strand
TGAATTTAATCAAATCTGGCAAAAATAATCCCTCATGTAGATTGCACAGTGTTGCCCCATCGGGGTATCCTGTTTGTAGCCTGTAGGCCAGCGACGTTTTTTTAGCTCCGTAGGTGCGTCCTGATATCTTAGACTGAATTCAGATTCATTTGTTGGTAAATTTTATATTTATGTGTCCTGTAATGAAGTCAGGTGATGAAAAATATTCTTTTTTGCCAAATTATAATTAATTGATATGAAAAAACTCGCAAGCATGATTTAACGTGCTTGCGAGTTCCTTTTTTAATCTATTCTCACCTTTTTATCTTTCGGGTATTTTACTGCATATTTTAATATCCATTCTTTGCTTTCCCCTGGATTTAATGTAACAGGCCATTCTATCTTTCCAGAGTCTTTTTCGACATTTCCACCTGATAATTCGATGGTTTCTACCTGGATTTCACGGGTGGTAGAAACCGGAATCTGATCAGTAATCTTAGTAGTTACCTGATAGGGTTTATTGTTTCTGATCGTAAATTTAAAAGCCAATGTTTCTTTTTTATTCGATCCGATAAATTGATGCGCTGAATACTCGGATAGTTTTTCACGTTTGATGCTGATGTGATTATCTATTCCAAAAGAAATCTCCAATGTGTCCTCAAATTGTTGAGTGTTGATAAAAGATTTGCCTACATAAGAATTTTCTAAATATACATTCATTTCCCCATCCATCAACTCTGCCTTATACCAATCATTGATTTTTCCCATTAGAAAGACATGTCCGGATAATTTTGGAACAGCCTGATATTCAAAGGTTGCTTCCAGTGTACTTTCTTTAAAGTTTAAGGTATTGGATTTTTTCCCGGAAACGATTGTTTGATGCGATGCTATAGCATATTCATTTGAAGTTTCATTTTTAAAATTCGTGGTTAATGGAATAGATGACTTTTCCTCTTTATTTTTCTTTGTGGTCACGACTACCACATTATTTGCTCCCCGGATTCCGTAAATGGCTGTTGCAGAAGCATCCTTTAATACTTCAATACTTTGAATATCATTGGGTGATAATGATTCAATATTTTCATAGTGTAAGCCGTCTACAATATATATGGGTGATGAGTCATGAGGTCTACCCATACCTCTAATTATTATTGATTCAGACAACAACTCATCATTTTCCACAGACACACCTGCAACTTGTCCCTGTAAGGCTTGATAAAGTTGTGGATAATAAAAATGAAGGTAATGGGTGGACAAGGAAGGGATTTGAGCAGATTCATTGGTTTTAGCCGTGGATAACACCAATTGTACATTCTCCCAATCAACCCCAGTGTGCTGGTGAATATTTGCTTTGTGAGTCAGATGGAGGGGCTGGTTTATCCCGGTAAAACGGATGTCATAAGATGGAAACCAACTTGCTTCTTCTACCATATAACTTATATTGATCCTGGCAGTTTTTGATTCTTTCGCATCAAGAGTTAACAGAATGGTTCCAGAAGGTTGATCAGCATTGCTGTTGAGGTTGTTAATCTGCTGATTAATCTTATGCATCTCTTTTTGCAGGTTTTTAATCAGTCTCTGTCTTTGCAAAATGTCCAAAGATAGCGTTTCTATCTGTTCTCCATAAATCGTGTTCATTGCTTTGAACGTTTCCGGGTTAACCGCGTGATCCTTTCCGGTAATGGACTTATTCACATTCATAAAATCCAGTTTCTCCTTATTAATTTTTATCCGGATTTCCTCATCTTCTATTTTTTGTTCAATTTCAATTATTTTGTTACTTAAAGAAACTAGTTCTTTACTTTTATCAAGTTCATTTAAATAATCTACCTGATGCTGAACATTTTGAATGGTATAGGAACCATCTCCATTTATCCTGATGGTTTCGGCTTTGACTCCTGGAGAAAGTTTGGTAAATTTAAAAACTGTCTGACCGTTTTTCAGAGCTATCTCAGCTTCTCGCTCAATTTGTGCCCCCTGCGTATAAACAATTACTTTTTTGATGGAGGAATCGACTTCTTTTTCTGTCTGGCTGAAAGAAGGTGCAGAAAACAACATCAAACATGCGGCAATAACTATATTTTTCATTTCTAAGTTTTTCTATCATGACCTTTCTAAAAATGTATACCCCTAAATATTGGTCTAAATTTTTCTTGTTGTAAGATCTGTTGGTAAATAGAAGTGTATTTTTTGCCGGGTGTATTTTAATATTTGATCCTTTTGAACTAAATTGCCTCTATAATATCAATAATACTTTGGATCACCCGGAAGACTTGGATTTATTTTTGCAAATCAGGGAGAAGGATAGTCAAACTTCCTTTAAGCTCTTGTTTAAAAAGTACTATGTGGTTTTGTGCAGGTTTGCCATACAAATTGTAAAGGAAGAAGAAGCTGCTGAAGAAGTAGTTCAGGAAACATTTGTACATTTCTGGGAAAACAGAAAAATCATGATGGTTCATTCCTCATTGAGTGGATACCTTTATTCCTCTGTAAGAAATGCTGCTTTGAACCATCTGCAAAAAACAAAAGTACGGTTGAAACACGAATCTGTATTTGCCTCAGAATCAGATGACGACATACCCGAAACGGAAGATATCCGGTTGAAAGCCATTGTAAATGAAGCAATTCAATTATTACCTGAGAAGTGCAGGGAAATCTTCTGTATGGCAAGGTTTGAAGGGTTAACCCATGAGGAGATCTCAGATTATTTAAAAATATCCAAAAAAACAGTTGAAAATCAAATAACAATCGCCTTTCAAAAGATCAGGGAATATATGAAAGATCATGTTCCTGATAAACAGATCCGGAAAAAAATCATGATGTTATTGCTTTATTAATTCTCCTGTTTGATAAATCTATTTTCAAGACTACAAAACAATACAAGAATCTTCATCGATTCGTTTTGATCATTAAAGAGTGGCACAGTAATCATCAAAGCCTCTTTATTTTCCTTTCCGGGTCTTATTTTTAACAAATGCTTCACTACATTGCCCTTCAATATTCTTTTTAATACATTGGTGGGTAATTCACCATGTACTTGCTTCAACAAGTCACCAAATGATACAGGAACATCTTCCAATTCAAATAACTGGTGGGATAAATTATTTTTAGTTAAAATTTGTCCTTTCTGATCAATTTCCATCACAGGAACCAATTCTGATTCCGGTAAATGACGGGCATCATCTGAAAGTATCTGCATCAAGCTGTCAAAAGCTTTGTCCATATTACCTGTTTCTTCATCATGTAATTGGAGGATAGCATTTCGTACCCGTTCTTTTACCAATGACTCTTTTAATTCTTGATTCAGTTTCATTTGAGCAGTAGTATCAAATACCACTACTATCATTTTATTCAGCTGATCACTATCCATAACAGGTGAAATCATTGTTTCTCCCCAGAAAAAATGATTATCTGCGTTTTTGAACTTTAACAACATTTTTACCAGCTTACCGGATTTGAGTTGTTCCATGCAAATATTCCATTGGTCTTCACGCTCCTCCTGTACTAAATGAGTTTTAAAGTCAGTTCCCAATAATGCTGATTTTTTGGCTGTAAACAGGGTACAGACAGATGGATTGGCAGAAATAATTTTCCCGTTAGCATCCAATTCCATAATATTCGAAGCCTTATTTAATACATTGATGTGGGCCTCCAGTTCATTTTTACGCTTTGTAATTTCCTCTTTAGCCTGATTTAATTCTTCAATAGAAGATTCCAGTGAAAACTGATTTTTTACCAGTTCGTATTCTAGCTCTTTTTGTTCCGATATATCTATTAGTATCACCAGGTATTTACTGGTTTCTCCCGAGAGATTCTTAAGCCGGTTATAATTTACCAGACAGTGTTTAACTTTTCCATCGAATGTATTGAAAGCGGCTACAAAATTGAGATGAGTTTCCTGCGTTTCACCAAGAATTTTGCCTGACCTTTCCTGACTTTCCGTATCAGCAAATGACCACAAAGGTTTATTCCTGAATTCCGTTCTTTTATAACCCAGCAGATTGATAAATTCCTGATTGGCATTTTTTATATTACCTTCAATATCTAATTCAATCAAAGGAAAAGTACCACTCATTGCATTAATCTTGTTGGTCAGATCGAGGTCTTTTTCTTTTTCTTCTGTAGTAAACTGTGCTAACTGGATAACTTTGTAGGGATTACCATTCAGATCAAAAATAGGGTTATATGTGCCGTTAAGCCATATTTCACGACCACCTTTGCTGAGTCTCCTATATTCGCCCGACATGAAAGATCCGCTTCGCAAGCTATCCCACAACATTTTATAACGTTGTGATTCTATTTCATCCTTCGGAGCTAGTTTTATTTCATTGATACCAATCAGCTCTTTCCGCGTATAACCCATCACGCTCAAGTACATCTCATTCACCGCAAGCACATTTCCCTCCATGTCAAATTCGATGTTGGCATTGGTCTTGTTAATGGCCTCAATGATATTGTTGCTCAGGTTGGTCTCTTCTTCCAATTCATGCAGCTTCCGGTTCAGGGTTTCTTGAGTTGTTTCCAGCTCCTCAGCATTTTGCCGCATTTCTTCCTCTTTCTGCTGCATTTCTTCATTCAATGCCTGTGATTCATCCAGCAATTTCTTTGTCTTCAGGTTCATCTTTGTGCTGGACAAAGTAGCAGCAAATGTTTCGCATACCGTTTCTACAAATTTGATCTGGTAAGGTTCCAATAAGGTAAAAAATGCCATTTCCACCGCACCAAATATTTCTTCATTTATTTTAACCGGTACCAACAGGATACAGGTTGGTTTTTTCTTGCCAAGTCCAGAAGTGATGTTTACATACGATTCCGGAACTTCTTCAATATAAACAATATCCTTTTCAAGAATACATTGTCCGATCAAGCCTTCGCCCCATTCTACCCTTTTTTCCTGTTGCTTGCGCCGCTCATAGGCATAACAACCATACAATTCAATAAACTTGTCATGTGGATCATCCTCATTGATCAGAAATACCCCTCCTTGATTGCCATTCAGATATTTCACCAGGTTGAATACAAACTGATAACACATTTCATGTAGTTCTGCATGTTGATTCTGCCGAAAAATGTCACTGAACCTGGCTATGCCGGTTATGGCCCAGTTTCTCTTTTTTTCTTCTTCAGAAAAAGATTGCAGTTTATTCCGCATTTCCATCAATGCATTGCCCAAATAATCACCACCACTGGTAGAATGCATTTGTACATCCAGTTTGCCCTCCCCAATTTTAATGGCAAATTCAGTAGCATGTTGAATATGGTCAGCAATGTTTTTAAGTGACTCTTGCACAGGAGCAAGATCTTTACTGATACTCGTTAAGTCAGCATTTAAATTCCCTTTTTCAATATCTTGTGCGTAAGAGATTAAAGGTTTAATGGATCGCAACAAGGTTTTATTTATGTGAACATACGCCAGGAACAGTACCAGCACTATCAATGCAATCATGCCAGAATTGATGTTATTGACATATGCTTTTCTTTGATGATCCACCTTCTCCAAAGTTATTTTGACTTGGCTTAAATCCGTTTCCAACCTGAGCAGGGAATTTCTTAGTTGTTCGATAGTTTTTATCTGTTCATTTGACCAAGTTTTAGGGGAATAGTTTGCGTAGTCAGGTTCAATATATTTTACAGAATATTCCTC